>JADJWO010000001.1:2100000-2328424 GCA_016716325.1 Nitrosomonadales bacterium | reverse complement strand
CAATACGCTTGGATTGTTCATCGATGGGTTAAAGATATTCAACCAGGCCTTGATCCTACCGCCACTATGGCACCCTTACGATGCGACGAACTAAGGCTACTTTGATTTACCGATGAGCCAAAAACCTGCGGGCAGTGCAACTGTTGCTGGGCCACTCGAAGCTAGAAAGCACCGTGCGGTACCTGGGGATTGAAGTTGACGATGCACTGGAGATATCCGAACAAGCCGAAATATAACCAATTGGTTAGCGGCTGACCTTCCGGGTCAGTCGCTCTCTCGATCCATGGGTCAGGCGGCAATGGCCGCTTTGGAGTAACATGGTGCTATGAGTGCTCCGTGCCATGACCCGCCCGTCAAGGTTGCAAATACGCAGCAAGAAAGCCGTCATTCGTGGTGCGCAGCAATGTGGATGCAGCGGTCATTGATATGAGGCGGCTATAGGATAGCCTAAGTCTTTCCTATATCCAGATTTCAGCATTGTTGCGTTATTCGGTATACCTCGCTAAGATAGCAATCAATTACTATCTTGGTGTTATGTCGTGTCTGCTCAGAAAATCAAAAACTACTGGTTGGGGGTTGCGCTAGCAATCCTTTTGCCTAGGTTGTCCTTACACAAGGACCGCTGGCCCCTGTCAAAGTCACAGTCGAGAAAGTCAGGTCAGCAACCTTGCCAATAGCGTGTTTGGCATCAGTATCTTGAACGCCAGGCACAGTTACAACCTGGCCCCCCCACCATAACAAGCCGAGGTGAAAAGCGTGCTTGTCGATCAGGGTGATAGTGTTGTCACTGGACAAGTACTGGCCGAAATGGATCCAATTGATCTGGATGACAAGTTGGCGGGCAGTCAGCGTGTGGTTCCAGAAAACGGCCAATGCGATCTTGGCGGCGGAAGCGCAAGTAAGCGAAGCACAAAGTCGTTTCAAAACCTTCTCTGCAACCGCGACCCGATATCAGGAGTTGCGTGAACGCGGCTTCGTTAGCAAAGAAGATGTACGATGCAAAACAGCACGAAAGAATGCGGCCGAGGCCGCCTTGGCAGCATCTTCGGCAAATCTCGCCATCGCTCGCGATGAGCATGCCAGATCACAAATCGACGCGCGCGGCATCGGCAAGGCGCGCGCACAAACGCGACTTGTAAGTCCGATCGATGGCGTGGTCGCGGCCAGATCCGTTGAGTCAGGAGCACGCTCGTTGGCGGGCAGGTCGCGCTTCAGGTAATCGATCCAAACAGCCTATGGGTTGAAACGCGCATCGCACAACAACAAGCGGGTTTGGTTCGTGTCAGGCCAGTGGCAGAAATCATGTTGCGTTCACAACCTCATGTTCCACTTATGGAGTAAGGTCGCACGCATCGATATAGTGAGCGATGCGGTGACTGAAAAACGCATCGTCAACGTTTCGCTACATGGCGCACAAGCCAGCATCGGCGAATATGCGGAAGTCACCTCCAAACTACCCGCGCTGAATGACACGCGCAGCATCCCAGCGCAGCCCTTAAACGCGTGGATAACCAGAATGGGGTATGGGTCTTGCAGGATAGCAAAGGTGGCGTTCAAGTCCGTCAAAATCGGCCTCTCACGATGGATGGACGTACCCAAATATTAGATGGATTGGTCGATGGTGATGAGGTGATTGTGTATAGCCAGCAAGCTTTGCGCGAGGGTCTAAAAGTTAAAGTAGTGTCCGCGCTGGTTAAAGGCTAATTCATGATCAATTTGGCGAGCCGCGACATTCTGCATGGCTGGGGAAATTCGTTTTCACTTGCATGGGTCTTAACTGCTGATCGGTGTGACGCTGACCATGGCAGGCGTCTATCGCGGCATGGTGGATGATGCACGCGTGCTGATCGAGAATCGGGGGCCGATCTGTGGGTGGTGCAGCAGGACACCTTGGGGCCGTATGCCGAACCCTCCAGCGTGCATGATGATGTAGCCAAAGACTTGCTGGGCATGCCGGGCATACTTGAAGCGGGCAATGTTACCTACCTGACCATGCAGATACGCCACAACAACAAAGACATCCGCGTGATGTTGGTGGGTTTGGGCGGGCAAGCCGGGTGAACCGAGCTTATCTTGTTGCCGGTCGTCCAATCACACGTTCGCACTATGAAGCACTGGTCGACATCAAGACCGGTCTTGCCGTAGGTGACACGGTCACCATCCGCCGCCACGAATACACCGTGGTTGGGCTCACACGCCGCATGGTCTCATCAGGTGGCGATCCGATGATCTTCATTCCGCTTAAGGATGCGCAGGAAGTACAATTCCTAAAGACAACGATGCGCTCGTGAACGAACGTGCGCACTGCTGCGAACCCGGCCTTCAATCGTCCGGGGGTCCCCGGATTGTTGGAAGCGATACAAGCCAGCCAGACATCGAGTCGATTCGTGAATGCCGTGTTGGTGCGCACTGTGCAGGGTAGCGAGGCCACAGTATCTGAGCAGATCGTGCGCTGGAAACACTTGCAAGCTTATTCCAAAGATCAGATGGATGAGATTCTGGTGGCGCGCCTGATCGCCACTTCATCCAAACAGATATTCATGTTCCTTGTGATTCTCGCCATCGTCAGTGCGGCCATCGTCGCCTTCATTATTTTCACGATGACCATGAACAAGGTACGCGAGATTGCGGTGCTCAAGTTGATCCGGGGCGACCAACAGGACCATCAGCGGCATGATTCTGCAACAAGCCTTAAGCCTGGGTTTGATCGGGTTCCTAGTGGGCAAGTTGTCGGCAACGTTGGGGCACCTATGTTCCCCAAATATGTGTTGCTAGTGTCGGGCGATGCCGTTTTGGGATTCCTTCTGGTGATGCTCATGTGTGCACTTGCCAGTGTCTTCGCTATTCGCGCTGCACTACGAATCGACCCAGCAACTGCGATTGGCGGCTGAGATGAGTGAAACCTGCCATTCACATCGAGAACTTGAAGAAGCGCTACGGCGAGGGCGATACCGCCGTGGATGCGCTCAAAGGCGTGGACATGACTATCTGGCCGGGAGAGGTGGTGGGGTTGGTTGTAGCGGTTCCGGAAAGAGCACGCTACTCAAATGCTTGGGGGCAGTCATTGAACCCACTGCTGGCCGCATGACGTTGGGCGGGCAAGCAATCTATGACGAGGCATGGAAAATCGACGATTTGCGCACCCTGCGCCGTGATCGCATCGGTTTCATCTTCCAAGCGCCTTACTTGATTCCGTTCTTGGATGTCACCGATAACGTCGCCTTGCTGCCGATGTTGGCTGGCATCTCGAATGCTGACTCTGTATTCGGGCACAAGAATTGTTAACAGCACTGGATGTAGGTCACCGCTCCAAGGCGGCTGTTTCACAACTCCGGGGAGAACAGCAACGTGTCTCCATTGCCCGTGCGTTGGCCAATCATCCTGGGATCATTCTGGCTGATGAGCCGACCGCGCCGCTGGATAGCGAACGTGCGCTCAACGTGGTGCGCATCCTGAATCAGATGGCGGAGCAATATCAAACTGCCATCATCGTCGTGACCCATGACGAGAAGATCATCCCCACGTTCAAGCGCATCTATCATATTCGTGATGGGCGTACGTATGAGGAAGCTGGCGAAGGTAGACACGTTTAACGATTTATTCAAAGGAGAGCGATATTGAATCAAGAAACTGTAAAGAAACGGATGAGTTCGGAGGAGCGCCAAAGCGAAATTATTCGTGTGGCGGTGGAGCTGGCTGCGACAAAGGCGTGGACAGCGTCACCACACAAGATATGGCAGATGCCATGAACCTTACACAAGGCGCCATCTTTAGACACTTTGCGACCGAGGACGACATCTGGTTTGCCGTAATCGTATGGGTGCGGAACGCCTGATGAAAGTATTGGAGAAGGCCGCCGCCGATTCGACTGATCCCTTGAATGCCATCGAGCGTATGTTCTTTGCGCACATCACGTTCATCAGCAAACATCCTGCTATTCCCCGTTTGCTGTTCACTGAATTGCTACATAAAGAACGGTAAGTTGCGTCAACTTATTGAAGGGATTATTTCTGGTTATGAGACCAAGATTGCAGGTTTGTTGGAAGAAGCAAAATCACAGTCTTTGGCATCAAATGAACTCGACAGCCAAAGTGCGGCTGTGCTCTACATCGGCATGATTCAAGGGTTGGTAATGCAGTCATCTGTATTTGGTGGAAAGCATGCACTCCAGCGTCAAGCAGAAAAAACATTCCCGATCTTTTTACACGGCGTGAAAACACGCAATTAGTTTGTTACCCACACTAGGAGTCTCCATGAAGAAGCAAACAATCTTAGCTGTATCCCTTATCACCTTCGCATTATCTGTATCTCATGCACAAGCCGCGAACCACTTGAGTTACAAAAAGTGATGAAGGAGTTGGGCAAGAACATGCAAGCTATCACTGACGGCATCGCGCGCGAAGATTGGGAACTGGTCGCCAAGACGGCTCCACACATTGCCGCGCATCCACAACCGCCGATGGCCGAAAAAATGCGCATCATGAGTTTCATGGGGTCTGGAGATGTCCAAGTTCAAAGCGCTCGACGCTGAGACGCATAAGGCCGCACATGGTCTTGAACATGCCGCACATGAGAAGGACGGGCAGAAAGTCATCGCCGCTTTTCAGCAAGTGCAAACCACTTGTTTGAATTGCCACCAAACCTTTCGGAGCAAGTTCGTTGACCACTTCTATGGCACGCCAAGCAAGTAAATCAGCTATTGATAAATCATTATTTAGGGGGAAGGCAATATGAAGAATTGCAAATTGAGTTGGATTATGGTTGCCGTTCTGGCCGTTATCATTTCAGCATTGGGGTACAAATTCACGGTAGGTAATGTGCAGCCGTCTGATGATGGGCGTCAGGCAGTCATGCTAAGTAAAGATGAACGCAACGCCTTGCTGCTGGAGATGCGTATGTGGCTGAAAAGCTCCCAAGGAATATTGGAAGCGGCTTCGGCGAAAGATTTCGATGCGGTCATCAAATCAGCCAAAGCATCTGGAATGGGTGCCGAGGCAGATACTCCTGGCTCGCTGTTCAGGAAGCTTCCAGTTGAGATGAAGGCGCTGGGTTTTGATACGCGAGGAAAATTTGACGATATCGCAGTCGAAGCTGCAAAGTCAAAAGACAGCAATCTGGTAGTTGCCAAGCTGAGTGCGGCCATGAATAACTGCATTGCTTGCCACGAAATTTATCGCTTCGTAGAAGAAACCAAATAAACAAAGTCGAACCGTTCGGGTCTGGCACTTATCTCAAAGAAAGGTGGCATCAGTATGACTACACTTAAACATCCTCGAGGCTGGCTAATAACGTCACTCTCGATCGTGGCAATCCTCTTTGGTTTAATGACGATCAAGGAGGGGAGGGGCAGTGTTGCTGGGCAACGAGGCGGCAGTTTCTGCGGCTGGAAACTATGTGCCATTCGTGCTTTGGTTTAATTTCTTATCGGGATTTGCCTATATCGCTGCTGGCGTTGGATTTTGGTTGCAGAAACGTTGGGCGGTTTGGCTGGCCATTGTAATTGCCGCAGGGATTGCGCTCGCATTTGCCGCTTTCGGCATGCACATCAACTTCGGTGGCGCCTATGAACAACGCACGATTATTGCGATGGGTATGCGTACTGCGGTGTGGTTTGTGATTGCGAGTGTGACGACTCATCTGATGTTTCGCAACCGTTTTTGAAGGTGCTTATGAAATGTGAGCTACTTCATGTCTCTTGATCTGAATAAATTGGCGCGTGAACCCGCTACTGAATAGGTTGTTAGCATGAACGGCAGGCCTAATCGTGCAAAGATCTGCTGTTCGTTAACGAAGAAAAGCATATGACGGGCAATCCGTTACACCAGAAATATTTTGTTACTAAAAACAGTTATCGCCTGTGACAAAAGTCACATAGATCCTTGCGAATTCCAGTGATACTGCAATCGCACCAACAAGCAAGTTTGTAATTTATCAATTAGATTTCGTTGACGTTGTGAAAATAATCAATTAATTTTTCGGAGGCTTAAAATGAAAAACCTGACAGCATTGAAAGTAATCACTGTGGCAGCACTTATTGGAAGTGGAGTTGCGATTGCAGATGAGGTGACTACAACGCCTGTTCAAGCTCAAACGCAAAATCGACAAGTGCTTGGCAAAGAAATGATGAGCCAAGAAGAACGTGATGAACAGCGGAACAAGATGCGTAATGCTACGACAGCCGAAGAACGCGAAACAATCCGTTCAGAACAACACGAAGAAATGAAGGCGCGTGCATCTGAGTTGGGTAAATCTATTTCTGATACTCCATCGACGCGTCGTCAAGGTGGTGGTCAGGGTAAAGGCAGTGGTATGGGCAGTGGTATGGGCGGTGGTATGGGCGGTGGACAAGGCGGCATGGGTAGTGGTCGCGGAGGTCGATAGGATTAATTAGCAACACATCCTCGCCTTCCCGAAACTCCAGACCAGGTTGCTACAACTGACGATCACGGGAATTCGAGGATCAGGTGCCAAACCAGGCTTATGGCTCTGTTGTGCTGAGCCTTGAGCTCTAAAAACGCATTGAGCACCTGAAGCTTAACTAGTTCTCAGCCATAAACAGTTGCCAGCTCGCAATGATGAACTGGCACAACGTGTAGGATAAAGCTGGTCGTCAGCATCAGCTATCAATGATTTGAACAAATTGGCGCTGGTGCCCACCTCTGAATAGGCTGTTCGAATGAGTGTTAGGCCAAATCGTGCCATTTGGTGATGGTCAAGGTGTTAAATACACTGCAAGAAAGCCGACGCTCGTGACCAGCAACAACGGGTCGTTTGTCCGCTTTGCCGAAGGTGGGAGGCGGCCATTCAGCGGCATTTCAAGCCAATGGCCGGTGTACGTTGCATAGCTGACCTAGATGGGACAGTACGCCACCGGCAGCATTGGCCGAGGATGAGACGGTCGTGCCGCACAGTCTAAACTTCCGCTTCGTGTTGATGGCGCCCCTCCGCTTCTTCCTCAATGAAAAAGAGCCGCGAGAGCGGCTCTTTTTAATTTCTACCATTGCGTTCCTGATCTGAATCGGGGGCGGCGCACCCCCGCGCGGTCATGCTTTCAGCGCAACGAATACTTCTTCCAGCATCTTCTTGGCATCGCCGAACAGCATGCGGTTGTTCTCCTTGTAGAACAGCGGATTGTCCACGCCGGCGTAGCCCGTGGCCATGCTGCGCTTCATCACGATGGAGGTCTTGGCCTTCCAGACTTCCAGTACCGGCATGCCGGCGATGGGGCTGGTGGGATCTTCCTGCGCTGCCGGGTTCACGATGTCGTTGGCGCCGATCACGATGGAGACATCGGTATCCGGGAAATCCGCATTGAGTTCGTCCATTTCCATCACGATGTCGTAAGGCACCTTGGCTTCGGCCAGCAATACGTTCATGTGGCCGGGCATGCGGCCGGCAACCGGGTGGATGCCGAAGCGCACGTTGACGCCCTTCTCGCGCAACAGTTGCGTGATCTCATAGACCGTGTGCTGTGCCTGTGCCACTGCCATGCCATAGCCCGGCACGATGATCACGCTCTTGGCGGAGCCGAGCAGTTCTGCCGTCTCGGCCGCACTGATGGGCACCACTTCACCCGCCGGTTGCGCATCGCCGTCGGCCTTGGCCGGCTTGCCGCCACCGGTGCCGAATCCGCCCGCGATGACGCTGATGAAGTTGCGGTTCATCGCGCGGCACATGATGTAGGACAGGATTGCGCCGCTCGATCCCACCAGCGCACCGACGACGATCAGCAGGTCGTTCGAGAGCATGAAGCCCGTTGCGGCAGCAGCCCAGCCGGAATAGCTGTTGAGCATGGACACGACCACCGGCATGTCGGCGCCGCCGATGGCCATCACCATGTGGATGCCGAACAGCAGGCCGATGGTGGTCATCACCACGAGCGCCAGAGTTCCGTCTCCGACCGTTTCCCCGTGCATGAAGTCGTAGGCGAAATAGACCACCAGCAGTGCGCCGGCGAAGTTGAGCCAGTGGCGTGCCGGCAGCAACATGGGCTTGCCGCCGATCTTGCCCGACAGCTTGCCGAAGGCAATGATGGAGCCGGAGAAGGTCACCGCACCGATATAGATTCCGATGTAGATCTCAAGCTCGTGGATGGCTTTTTCCGCACCGCTGAAGGCGATGGATGTGTCGATGTAACTGGCGAAGCCGACCAGCATGGCGGCAAGGCCGACCAGGCTGTGCATCAGCGCGACCAGTTCCGGCATCTGCGTCATCTGCACCTTGCGGGCGGCATAGAGGCCGATGCTGCCGCCCACGACCATCGCGCCGATGATCCAGGGGATGCCGGCCATCGTGACGCGCGGGCCGAACACGGTCGCCAGCACGGCAATGGTCATGCCGATGATGCCGTAGAGATTCCCGCGCCGCGAAGATTCCGGGCTGGACAGGCCGCCCAGGCTGAGGATGAAGAGAATGATCGCGCCAATATATGAAACAGTTACCAGACTTGCAGACATGTTTATTTATCCTTTACTTGCGGAACATCGACAGCATGCGCTGGGTAACCGCAAAGCCGCCGATCATATTGATGGCGGTCAGCGCGATGGCCAGCACAGCCAGCGCCAGGATCCAGCCATCAGGACGCTCGATCGCCATGCCGAGCCAGTTCTGCGACTGCGGCGGCGCGATCTGTACCAGCGCGCCGATGGCGATGATGCTGGAGATCGCGTTGGTCACGCTCATCAGCGGCGTGTGCAGGGCCGGCGTGACGTTCCACACCACCATGTAACCGACGAAACACGCGAGCACGAACACGGTGAAGTGTCCGAGGAACGCTGCGGGCGCATAGGCGCCGATGAGCAGGAACAGCGCCGCTACCGCAACGAACAGCGCCGCCACCTTGCCCAGGGACGCCGGGGCGCCAGCCCCACCATGTGCGGCAGGCGCAGCAACCGGTTTTGCGGCAGCCGGCTTGGCCGCTGCGGCAGGCAATTTCGGCGCGGGAGCGGGCCAGGTGATCTCGCCGTCCTTGATGACAGTCAGGCCGCGGATCGCATCATCTTCCATGTTGACGTTGACGATGCCGTCCTTGGTCTTGCACAGCTCCTCGGTGAGGCGGAACAGGTTGGTTCCGTACAGCGTGGAAGATTGCTTGGCCAGTCGCGAGTTCAGGTCGGTATAACCGATGATGGTCACGCCATGCTTCACGACCGCCTGGCCGGGTTCGGTCAGTTCGCAGTTGCCACCCCGCTCGCCCGCCATGTCGACGATGACGCTGCCGGGCTTCATGCTCTGCACCATCTCGGCGGTGATCAGCCGGGGTGCAGGTTTGCCGGGGATCAGCGCGGTGGTGATGATGATGTCCACCTCGCGGGCCTGCTTCGCGTACATCTCGCGCTGCGCCTGCTGGAAACCCTCGCTCATCACCTTGGCATAACCGCCGCCGCCGCCGCCCTCTTCTTCGTAATCGACCTTGACGAACTCGCCGCCCAAGGATTTGACCTGATCGGCCACTTCGGCGCGGGTGTCGTTGGCGCGCACGATGGCGCCCAGACCCGCAGCGGTGCCGATGGCAGCCAGACCGGCCACGCCGGCGCCGGCGATGAACACCTTGGCGGGCGGAACCTTGCCCGCAGCCGTGATCTGGCCGTTGAAGAAGCGGCCGAAGGCGTTGGCGGCCTCGATGACGGCGCGGTAGCCGGCGACGCCGGCCTGCGAGGTCAGCGCGTCCATCTTCTGGGCGCGGCTCAACATGCGCGGCAGGCAGTCGATAGCCAGCACGGTCGCCTTTTTCGCCGCCAGTTGCTTCATCAATTCCGGATTTTGTGCGGGCCAGATGAAACCGATCAGGATGCCGCCCTCGCGCATCAACTCAACTTCGGCGCTGGTCGGGACACTCACCTTGAACACGATGTCGGATGTGGCCCACAGCTCGGGAGCGCCAGAGACGATCTCGGCGCCTGCCGCGCGATAGGAATCGTCACTGCAATTTGCCGCGTCTCCGGCGCCGGACTCTACCGTCACACTGAATCCCAGCTTGATGAGTTTCTCAACGACTTCTGGTACTGTCGCAACGCGCTTCTCGCCTGCGACCGTTTCCGCAGGAATGCCTATCCGCATGAATCTCTCCTTGGTTCTGAAACAGCCTGGAAGTGTCTTTCAGGGGTTGCCAAGACACTGCAAATACGGCGGCGATTATACCTCATCGCCTGTCCGATTGGCCGGTCGTTCTCCGTTATAATCGACCGCAAACCCGCAAATAACCACGCTCGCGACATGCCCACCATTCATCTGTTGCCAGACCTGCTCATCAGCCAGATCGCCGCCGGCGAGGTGATCGAACGCCCCGCTTCGGCTCTGAAGGAACTGCTGGAGAACAGCCTGGATGCGGGCGCGACCGACATCGCCGTGCAACTCGAGAATGGTGGCATCAAATTGTTGCGAGTGCGTGACGACGGCGGCGGCATCGCGGCGGAACAACTGCCGCTGGCGCTGATGCGTCACGCCACCAGCAAGATCGCCTCACTGGACGACCTGCAGCGCGTCGCCAGCATGGGTTTCCGTGGCGAGGCACTGGCCAGCATGGCCGCCGTGGCGCAACTGACGCTGACCAGCCGCACGCCGGATGCGACGCATGCGTGGAAAGTGGACGCGGCAGACGGCACGCAATCCGAAGCTGCTCCCGCCTCCCATCCGCATGGCACCAGCATCGAGATGCGCGAGCTGTATTTCAACACTCCCGCGCGGCGCAAATTCCTGAAGTCTGAGTCCACCGAATACGCCTGGTGCGAAGAGACCTTCAAGCGCATCGCGCTGTCGCGCCCGGATGTGGCGTTCTCGTTGCAGCATAACGGCAAGAACATCTGGCAACTCGCCGCCACGCGCTCCCCTCGCCCGCTCGCGGGAGAGGGGGAAGCATCTAATTGGAGAACACCCGTTTCTCGCTCCCCTCGCCCGCTTGCGGGAGAGGGGTTGGGGGAGAGGGTCGCCGCCATCCTCGGCGCCGAATTCGGCCAGCACGCCGTCACCGTAGAGCGCCGGATCGGTGCCCTGCACCTCTACGGCATCGCCGCCCTGCCCGCCTACTCGCGCTCGACGCGCGACGAACAGTATTTCTTCGTCAACGGCCGCTTCGTGCGCGACAAGGTGCTGATGCACGCCGTGCGCCAAGCCTATCAGGACATCCTGCACCACCAGCGCCATCCCGCTTTCGTGCTGTTCCTGGAGATGCCGCCGGAACAGGTGGACGTGAACGTACACCCGGCCAAGAGCGAAGTGCGCTTCCGCGAGAGCCAGGGCATCCACCAGTTCGTGTTCCATGCCTTGCAGGATGCATTGAGCGCGACAATGAAAGCTGCATCCCCTGATTCGCCCAACGACATTCTGGATTCGTCATTCCCGCGAAAGCGGGAATCCAGCGTTCCATTTAATGAACTGGATTCCCGCTTTCGCGGGAATGACGGCTCTACCGCTTACAGCCAGCAACCCATACCCTTCAGCGCCGCCCAGCCGCAAGCCGCTTACAAACTGTGGGGATTTCAAACGGAAAGTGGAAAGTCGGAAGTGGCAAGTGGGCAGTCGAATGCCGCGTCTACTCACCACTCGCCACTTCCCACTCCCCATGAACACCCACTGGGCTTCGCCCTCGGCCAACTCTCCGGCATCTACATCCTCGCCCAGAACCAGCAAGGCCTCATCGTGGTCGACATGCACGCCGCGCACGAACGCATCGTGTACGAACGACTGAAGATCGCCTTCGACGCCCAGCAGATGCCGACCCAGCCGCTGCTCATCCCCGTCACCTTCGCCGCCGAAGCGCTGGATGTCGCCACCGCAGAAGAAGAACAGGAAGCGTTGCAGAAGTTGGGCTTCGACATCACCCCGATCTCCACCAACACGCTGGCGGTGCGCGCCATGCCCGCCATGCTCAAGCAATCACACGCCGAGACCGCCGCACGCGAAGTGCTGCACGAACTGCGCGACTTCGGCGCAACGCGCGCGCTCACCGAACGCCGCAACGAATTGCTCGCCACCCTCGCCTGCCATTCCGCCGTGCGCGCCAACCAGCAACTCAGCATCCCCGAAATGAACGCCATCCTGCGCGAAATGGAACAGACCGAACGCGCCGACCAGTGCAACCACGGACGGCCAACCTGGTTCCAGGTGACGCTGGCGGAGCTGGATGCGATGTTCATGCGCGGGAAATAATGGAGCTTCCGTGACGACCATTAAGCATTTCATTAGTCCGAACTTCACTCATGAGAAGCTTGAAGCTCCATCTTTTGAAGACATCGTAGATGTATTTGAGGATAGGATGGCAAATTGGCTTTTACTTCCCGCAAAAACGTTACTCGGAATTCCCCATGGGGATGTGGCAGCAATCGCTTTGGCTATCAATTATTTTGAGGGCATAGAAATATACATTTCTGGCAAAGACAGCAAAAACCACTCCCGAGAGTTCTTCCGTGCTGGGTTTAAGCGTGTCTTCCATCGGAAGGTCAATTTTCTTCAAGAGGCAATGCATGATGCCTTTGCAAAAGCGCTCTACGACTTGCTCCGTTGTGGTTTCGCGCATGACGCCATGTTTCGGTATGGGATCGTATTCACTAAAGTCAGAAAAGAAGCCTTCACAATAACGTGGCCCAAAAAGAATGGGGAATTCGACCCTGATGGTCAGCCACTGTCTGCTGTGATCAATCCTCAACGTTTTATTGAAGGCATCGAGTTTCATTTTAAGAACTACTTGAAAGAGCTTCGATCTCCTGAGCCAACAGCCCTCAAGGAAAATTTTCTTGCTGCCGTCAAACTCAAGTGGAATCTTGATGAATCTGGCCCCCTTATCGGAATGACTGAACATCAGTTCTTGAGTGGCTATATTCCTCGCTCGTGAGCTATACGCATCAAAGAAAACAGCATGATATCCACCACCCGCATCGCCTTCGCCAGCTTCATCGGCACCGCCATCGAGTTCTACGATTTCTACATCTACGGCCTCGCGGTGGCGATGGTGATCGGGCCGATCTTCTTTCCCAACAGCGACCCGGCGGTGCAGGCGCTGAACGCTTTCCTCACTTTCGGCATCGCTTTCCTCGCGCGTCCGTTCGGTGCGCTGCTGTTCGGCCATTTCGGCGACCGCATCGGGCGCAAGACGACGCTGGTGGCCTCGCTGCTGGTGATGGGTATCTCGACCACGCTCATCGGCGTGCTGCCGAGTTACGAGATGGTAGGCTGGACTGCGCCGCTGTTGCTGTGCCTGCTGCGCTTCGGGCAGGGCATCGGCCTCGGCGGCGAATGGGGCGGTGCGGCTTTGCTGGCGGCGGAATATGCGCCCAAGGGCAAACGCGGCTGGTTCGGCATGTTCCCGCAATTGGGACCTCCGGTCGGCTTCCTGTTTGCGGTGGGCAGCTTTCTGTTGCTGGCGAATACGCTGGACGATGCACAGTTCCGCGAGTGGGGCTGGCGCATTCCCTTCCTCGCCAGCGCGGTGCTGGTGGCGGTCGGCTTGTATGTACGAATGAAATTGGAAGAGACGCCAGTGTTTTTGAAGGCTATGCGGGAGCAAGGACTCCTTCCCCCTTGCAGAGGGGGAGAGCGGAGCGAGGGGGCAACTGGGATGGGGGTAGAGTCGGTGAATAGCACAGCTTCTACCCCCACCCTAACCCTCCCCCTGCATGGGGGAGGGAATGTTGGCTCACCACGAACGGCTTTTCATAAGCTGCCTCTGGCCGAACTATTCAGACATCACGCCAAGCCGCTGATCTCCGGCGCGTTGTTGATGGTGGTGTGCTACGCGTTGTTCTACATCACCACGGTGTTCTCGCTTTCCTACGGCGTAAGCAAGCTTGGCATCGCGCGTCCCGATTTTCTCTTCATGTTGTGCATCGCGGTCCTCTTCATGGCGGCGGCCACGCCGCTCGCAGCAATGGCAGGTGATCGCTATGGCCGCAGGCCGGTGCTGATCGTCGCGGGCAGCGCGGCATTGCTCTCCGGCTTTTTGATGGAGCCGATGCTGGGCAGCGGCTCGCCATTGTTGATTACCGCGTTCCTCTCGCTGGAACTGTTCCTGATGGGCGCAACCTTCGCGCCGATGGGGGCGCTGTTGCCGGAACTGTTCCCCACCCGTGTGCGCTACACCGGCGCGGGCGCAGCTTATAACCTTGGCGGCATTTTGGGCGCATCGCTGGCGCCTTACATCGCGCAGCAACTGGTGGCACAAGGCGGATTGAGTTGGGTGGGCGGGTATATCTCGGTCGCGGCGGCGATCAGTCTGGTTGCGGCTCTACTGGTGCATGAGACGCGCGACAGGGAATTGGCATGAGCTTAAAAAATCTTTCACCACGAAGCACACGAAGAGCACGAAGGAAAATCTTTGGAAACCCGCTCGCCAGGATTTTTTGTTTCTGCATTTCCTTTCTTCGTGGCCTTCGTGTGCTTCGTGGTGAGGCTTTTGTTTTATGACAGATAAACTGCCCCATGCCATCTTCCTGATGGGCCCCACCGCTTCCGGCAAGACCGGCGTGGCGGTGGAATTAGCACAGAAACTGCCGGTGGAGCTCATCAGCGTGGATTCCGCACTGGTGTTCCGCGACATGGATATCGGCACGGCCAAGCCGGATGCCGCCACCCTTGCCCGCGCGCCGCACCACCTGATCGACATCATCAGCCCGACCGAGGCCTATTCCGCCGCCGCCTTCCGCCGCGATGCGCTGCACTTGATGGCGGACATCACCGCGCGCGGCAAGGTGCCGTTGCTGGTGGGTGGCACGATGCTGTATTTCAAGGCGCTGCGCGAAGGCCTGAGCCCGTTGCCGCAGGCGGATGCCGAAGTGCGCGCGAAGCTGGACGCCAACATCGCGCAGCACGGCATAGCACACCTGCACGCCGAACTCGCCAAGGTGGATGCGAAAACCGCCGCGCGCCTGCATGCCACCGACACTCAGCGCATCCAGCGCGCGATGGAGATCTATCTGGTTTCGGGCAAGCCGATGTCGGAGCTTATCAAGTCCCCTTCCCCTCTCCCGGCCTTCGGCCACCCTGATGGAACTACTAGCCAATCGACTAAGCCCGCAAGCGGGCAAGTCGCTGGTTATCTCCCGCAAGCGGGAGAGGGGCTGGAGGAGAGGGTAGCTGATGACCTGCCGTACCGCATCCAGCCCATCGCGCTCATTCCATCCGACCGTGCGGTCTTGCATCAGCGCATCGCGGCCCGCTTCGAGCAGATGCTGAAGGATGGACTGGTGGATGAATTGCGCGGCCTGCGCCAGAAATACGCACTGCAGCGCGACATGACCTCGATGCGCTGCGTGGGCTACCGGCAGGCGTGGGAATATCTGGAAGGCGAAATCACCGAGGCGGAACTGATGGAAAAAGGCATCGCCGCCACGCGCCAACTGGCCAAGCGCCAGCTCACCTGGTTGCGTTCCATGCCGGACAGCATCGAACTCGACTGTCTCGATACCAATCTTGCCATCAGGGTTGAGCAGGCGCTCGAACAAGGTAGAATAAGCAATCCCTAATAGACATCAGGAGCACAAGACATGACTGCCATCAACTTCAAGCGCGAGATCGCTGCCACTCTGGATCAAGCCATCGAGCGTGCCACCAAGGCGCTGGCCGCCGAGGGCTTCGGCATCCTCACACGCATCGACATGCATGCCAAGATCAAGGACAAGACCGGCAAGGACATCATCCCCACCGTGATCCTCGGCGCGTGCAACCCGAACCTGGCCTACGAGGCCTACACCGCGAACAGCGATGTGGCCAGCCTGTTGCCGTGCAACGCCGTGGTGCGCGAGATCGCACCGGGAAAGGTGTCGCTGGAATTCGCAGCACCTTCCGGCATGATGCGCATCCTCGGCGATGAAACACTCACCGCACTGGCGGCCGAGGCGGATACACGGATCGAGCGTGCGCTCGCGAATGCCTGAAACATTCCATCGCGTATAATGCGCGCCATGATTTTTACAGCGCGCTAACGTTCGATTTATGAAGATTGCCATTGCCGGTACCGGTTACGTAGGTCTTTCCAACGCCATCCTGCTCGCCCAGCACAACGAAGTCGTCGCGGTCGACATCGTTCCCGAAAAGGTCGAGATGCTGAATCGCAAGCATTCGCCTATCGAAGACGCGGAGATCGAGGATTACCTGCAACACAAGACACTCAATTTCAAGGCCACGCTGGACAAGCGCGAGGCTTACGCCGGCGCGGACTATGTCATCATCGCCACGCCGACGGACTACGACCCGGAGACCAATTACTTCAACACCGGTTCGATCGAGTCGGTCATCCGGGATGTCATGAGCATCAACCCGCAGGCGGTGATGGTGATCAAGTCCACCATCCCGGTGGGCTACACCGTCAAGACACGGGAAAAATTCAACTGCGACAACCTGATCTTCTCGCCGGAGTTCCTGCGCGAAGGCCGTGCGCTGTACGACAACCTGCATCCCTCGCGTATCGTCATCGGCGAACGCTCGAAGCGCGCCGAGGTCTTTGCCGGTCTGCTCAAGCAAGGCGCGGTCAAGCAGGACATACCAACCCTGTTCACCGATTCGACCGAGGCCGAGGCGATCAAGCTGTTCGCCAACACCTACCTCGCGATGCGCGTGGCCTACTTCAACGAGCTCGATACTTACGCCGCCACCCACGGACTGGATACGAAACAGATCATCCAGGGGGTGAGCCTCGATCCGCGCATCGGGGACCACTACAACAATCCTTCGTTCGGTTACGGCGGCTACTGTCTGCCGAAGGACACCAAGCAACTGCTGGCCAACTACCAGGACGTCCCGCAGAACCTGATCCACGCCATCGTCGAAGCGAACACCACGCGCAAGGACTTCATCGCATTCGACATCATCAAGCGCAACCCCAAGGTGGTCGGCATCCATCGCCTGGTGATGAAGAGCGGCTCTGACAACTTCCGATCTTCCAGCATCCAGGGCATCATGAAACGCATCAAGGCCAAGGGGATCGAGGTCATCGTTTACGAACCCGCGCTCAAGGAGCCGGAGTTCTTCCATTCCAGGGTGGTGAACGATCTGGCGCAATTCAAGAAGGAAGCCGACGTCATCGTCGCCAACCGTATCACTGACGACATCAGTGATGTGGCCGGAAAGGTTTACAGCCGCGACTTGTTCGGCAAGGACTGAACGGATTCTGCGAAGACGAATGCAGTGGTCACTGCATTGAACGCTAAGACGGCAAGACGTAGTTCTTTTCGCGGAACAAGGCCATGCAGGCATCCGTCACCACCGGATCGAAATGAGTGCCGCGTTTGCCGCCGATCTCCGCGAGTGCAAGCTCGACACCCAATCCGGCACGATACGGACGATGCGACGCCATCGCCTCGACCACGTCCGCGACACTCAGGATGCGCGATTCTAGAATGATCTGATCGCCCTTGAGGCCCTGCGGATAACCGGAACCGTCCAGCCGTTCGTGATGCTGCCAGACCATCTGCGCGATCGGCCAGGGGAATTCGATATCCTTCAGGATGTCGTATCCGGACTGCGCATGCGTCTTGATCAGATCATATTCCGTCGCGTTGATCTTGCCGGGCTTGCTGAGGATCTCCGCCGGGATGTGTATCTTGCCCAGGTCATGCACCACGCCGGCAAGATGGATGCCGTGCACCTGTTCCGGCGATAACCCCATCTGAGTGGCGATAGCCAGCGCCAGATCGGCCACCCGGGTCTGGTGTCCGGCGGTATAGGGATCGCGCATCTCGACGATGGAGGCGATCGCACGTACCGTATCTTCCAGGCTGCCTTCCAGCTTCACCAGATGCTGCTGTACCATCCCCATCGCAAGGTCGCGTTCCCGGCGCGTCCGCAGGGATCGCACCCCGAATGCCATGTCCCCTGCCATTTCCTCCAGCAAATCGATTTCAGCGGCACTGAAAGCGTTTATCTCCCCGGCATAAACCGCCAGGACACCAAACACCGCGTTCCCTGCATCCAGAAGCGGCAACGCGATACTGGACGCATAGCCGCATTTGAGCGCTTCATTGCGCCACGGGGAATAATGCGCGTCGTTGGCGATATCCTGACATAACTTGGTCTTGCCGCTGCGAATGGCACGCCCGCACGGTCCCATACCCTGCGCATCCTCTGCCCATGTGGGCTGCATGGTATCCGGGCAACTCCGTGCATCAATACCGGCCTGCGCCTTGATCAAGATCGACTTTCTTGCGTCGTTCTGCCTGTAGCCCACCCAGGCCATCTGATAGCCGCCCCCCTCGACGATCGCCTTGCAGATCGAATGCAACAATTTGTCCTCGCTATCGGCACGCACCAATCCCCTGTTCACCGCGCTCAAGGCGGCGAGCGCGCGGTTGGCATGCCGGACCGCGATTTCTGACCGTCTGGATTCGGTGACATCCTCGAAAATATGCAGGGAATGCAGATAATTCCCCTGCTTGTCATATACGGTAAATGCGCGCAGTCGATATATTGCATCGCCGACTTCAAACTCATCCTCGTCTGCCGCCGCTTCGTTCTTTTCCTTCAGCCGCCGGCAGCAGGGCAGCGGCGCATCCATTTTCGGAAATATCTCGTAATAAGGCATGCCTATGATCTGCTTGAAGGGAAGCCCGGCGCATCGCTGGTAAGCCTTGTTGCAACGCAGGACGCGGAATTCCTTGTCATGAAGGAAGATCGGGTCTTCCACCGCATCCAGCGCGCCAATCCATTCATGATGCGCCCGCTCGATCTGTTCGTGCGCGCACTTCAGATTTTCTAGCATCGACTGCAATGCGCTGCGACTCTCTTCCAGTTCCAGCGTATTCAACCTGTGTTCGGCCTTCTGGCATTCAAGTCGTTCCCCGGCTGCTGCCAGTGCTTGGAGCGCTGCATCCAGTTTTTCTTGAGACGATTTATGGTTGGCGCTCATGAACGGACACCGGCGGATTTTTCGGGGAACGTTACAGCACTGGGAAGGTGGTGATTCTCCGCAAATTGCCCGCCCGATTTGCGCACCTGCACCGCTTCTTGCAAGCGATTCGATTTTCCGATCCGTCTTGCAGACCTCTCATGCTCCCTTAACGTTGTCCGGGCAAGCAGAATATGGAATACCGGAGCCAGTGCTGCAGCCATCACAATCGGTGCAATCATCGCAACCAGCACCTTCACCTCGATCTCCGGCATCGCGACTGCACCATGAGAGTGCCAGAACAGGAATGCAATCAATAACTCTCCTACCAGAGCAGCCAGACCTGCTGTAACCGCTACTTCAACCGGAATATTACGGAACATCGCCATTCCCCCACTTGCCCGCCAATCCACTGACTTCACCGGACAAGATAATTCCAAACCTCCATGGAATGCCTACTCGCCCACCTCTATCCAGCATGCGAAGATCAAGTGTCCATCGACACGCATGGGGGGACCGGCACGGTGCGCCTTGAAACCGGCATTGCGCAGCAGCCTCTCCGTGCCGAGAGATGTCACCGCGATCAACCGTTTTGCACCGAACCCCTTCGCGCACTCCAGGGATGCCTGAAGCAAATCTATCGCGACATCCGACGACATCTGCCGCAACGGCGATTGATCGGGCGAGTTGAAATCGACGGCGGCGAACCGGGACAACTCCCAGATGTCGGGAGAGTTGGGCGGCGGCGCACCGTTCAGCAATTGCGGGAACACTTCGGAAAGCAGGTAGGGATGCAGGGTCGGCAACAGCCGCGCGCAGCCGCATATCTCGCCGTCATCATCGCGCACGGCGACATAGACGGTATCTGTACGGTCGAACTGATCCTGTTCCAGGCCATCCGGCGCATGCAGGTCCCAGCCCAGATTCTCGACGAAAACCTTGTGCCGATAACCCGCCACTTGCCGGTAAATTTCCGACAGACCGGCTGCCGTACCTGTGACGATATTCATGGTCACCCCCCCTGGAAAATCGAAAAAACGGATGGGTTGATTTGAGCGCTCAGGGGTATTCCAAACAACTGTCAGAGTTGACAGGTCGCGCGGGGTCAGACTGTGGTAACGGCCTTCAGCGTTTCCGTTTGCCAATCGAAGACGTTCAGCCAGTCCATCAACTGCCTGACGGTCTGCTCCTGCCCGATATCCTGTCCGCAACTATCGACGAACATCAGGTTCGATCCCGGCGTGCCGGTCTGGACAAGCTGCGCCCTTCCTTGCAGGCCGACCAGTTCCCAGTCCCAGCCGACGCTGATGACAGGCATGCCCTTGCTGGCCCATTCTGTGTAGCCGATGATGGGCTGGGAACTGGCGCCGACGCCCCGGTGGACGGGGCGGCTTACATCGACACCGGAAAACAGGTGCTGCATTCCAATCGAGCAGAACGATTCGAAAGTCAGGCGGATATAGCCGTCTCCGGATAAACTTGTCGCCGCGCCGGATCCCGGGCGGGCCTGACATTCAGGATGGGGAGTGAGTGACATAGGTTGTGCCTTCTCGTTGATTGAAGGGATGGATAACAGGAATAATACCGGTATGGCGCGCCCGGTTGCGCTGTCATATCTGTCAGTCCTGTCAGATGTGACAGCTTGGTTTCGGCGGTATGATGTTGCCCATTCTCTGGTACAGGAGGACATGTGAAGGCCCATCAGGAAGAGCAGATCCAGTCGCTGTTGACATGCGATTCCGCGCCGGAATTGTTCCAGCGTATCGCGGTGCTGGCACGCGAACTCGGTTTCGACTATTGCTCCTATGGCATCCGCATGCCTATCCCCGTCTCCGCTCCCAGAACGGAAGTGTTCGATAATTATCCGGCCGACTGGCATACCTGTTACCGGGTACAGAATTATCTGGCGATCGACCCGACCGTTGCGCAGGGTGGACGCACGACCATGCCGTTCGTCTGGTCCGACGAACTGTTCGCCTCGGCACGCAATTTATGGGAAGACGCCCGCTCCTATGGGCTGGAACACGGCTGGGTACAATCCTGCCGCGATGCGCGCGGCATAAGCGGCATGCTGACGCTGGCACGCGACGGGGAAGAACTGTCGGCCAGCGAGTTGCAGGCCAAGAATCCCGAAATGAGCTGGCTGGCGCAGACGGCACATTTCGGCATGGCGCGCTGCCTGACCTCCAGGCTGCTGCCGGAAGCGGAGGCGGCGCTCTCGCATCGCGAGATCGAGGTATTACGCTGGACGGCGGAAGGCAAGACTGCTGGCGAGGTGGCGGACATCCTGAGGATCGCCGAGCGTACCGTCAATTTCCACATCAACAACGCCATGGTCAAACTGAACGCCAGCAACAAGACCGCAGCCGTCATACGCGCAGCGCTGCTGGGATTGCTGCAATAGGGTCAGGCTGCCACGGCCAGCTTGCCGATACGCCCTTCGAACTCGCGCATCACCACTTCGTGACGCGGCAACGCGCCAGCCTCCAGTTCCTGCAGATATTGGCGCAGCGATACCAGTTCATAGCCCTGCGCCTGCCAGCCTTGCAGTAACTGCTCGAATACCGGCATCCATTTTCCGCCTTCCAGTTCCGCGTGCAATGTGAACACATGTCCGGTAGCCGGCGGATCTTCGGTCAGTCGCAGGATGTGTTGCGCGATGTTGTCCAGCGTGATGCCTTCGCGGTTGACCAGCTCGTCCAGCGTCGGCAGTGTGGTCGGCAACTGGGGACAGGCCACGATCTCGGCCTGCCAGGTCGGAATGAAGGGGTGGGTGCCGCGCGTATCGGAACTGTAGTCGAACCCCATGTGCTGCATCAGACGCAATGCGTGGCGGTTCATCTGCCAGCCTGCGGCGGCATGGGCATGCGGCGCTTCGCCGAAGATCTCCAGATAACGATCCACCGCACGCTGCAACTCGCGCCGCGTCCAGGCCTCGTCCTTGTCAGCGACATGATCCTGCCAGCGGATATGGTCGTAACAGTGGATACCGGTCTCGAAACCGGCGTCACGCACGCTGCGCATGATGTCGGCGCAGCGCTTGCCGATGTCCGGCGCGGGCAACAAGGTCCCGTACAGCAACGTCTTGATGCCATAGTGCTCGATTACCGACATGCGCGAGACCTTGCTCAGATAACCCTTGCGGAACACGCGCTTGATGGCACGCCCCATATGGTCCGGGCCGAGCGTAAAGAAAAAGGTGGCTTGCGCGTTGTGGCGTTGCAGGGCTTCGACCAGACGCGGCACACCTTCGCGGGTACCGCGATAGGTGTCCACGTCGATCTTGAGGGCGAGTTGTTTCATTCAGGAATCAGGAATCAGGAATCAGGAGCCAGGAACCAAGTTGCTGAATCCTGACTCCCGTGTCCTGAATCCTGTTTTAATCGACCAGCCCTTTGGCTTCGGCGATCTGGCTGCGGTAGGCATCGAAAATCTTGCGCAGCGTATCGGCCATGTTGACGGTGGGCTTCCAGCCCAGTTCCTCGCAGGTGTTGGTGATCTTCGGCACGCGGTTCTGCACGTCCTGATAGCCCTTGCCGTAGTAGGCATCCGAAGTCGTTTCGACGATCTTCACCTTGGCGGCGGTATCGCGATACTCCGCATACTCACCCGCCAGTTTCAGCATCATGTCGGCCAGGTCGCGGATCGCAAAATTGTTGGCCGGGTTGCCTATGTTGTAGATCTTGCCGGTGGCGATGCCGTCCTTGTTCTCGATGATCTTCATCAGTGCGGCGATCCCATCGTCGATATAGGTGAATGCGCGCTTCTGGTGTCCGCCATCCACCAGGCTGATGTTCTCGCCGCGTACGATGTGGCCGAGGAACTGCGTGACCACGCGCGAGCTCCCCTCCTTCGGGGTATGGATGGAATCCAGCCCGGCGCCGATCCAGTTGAACGGGCGGAACAGCGTGAAGTTCAGGCCTTCCATGCCATAGCCCCAGATCACGCGGTCCATCAATTGCTTGGAGCAGGAATAGATCCAGCGCGGCTTGTTGATCGGGCCGCAGATCAGTTCGGATTCCGCCGGATCGAATTCCTCGTCGTGGCACATGCCGTAGACCTCGGAAGTGGACGGGAACACCAGATGCTTGTTGTATTTCACCGCCGCACGCACGATCGGCAGGTTGGCCTCAAAGTCCAGTTCGAACACGCGCAACGGCTGTTTGACGTAAGTGGATGGGGTCGCGATGGCGACCAGCGGCAGGATCACATCGCACTTGCGCACGTGGTACTCCACCCACTCCTTGTTGATGGTGATGTCGCCTTCGAAGAAATGGAAACGCGGCTTGCCGATCAGATCGGAGATACGGTCGGTGCTCATGTCCATGCCATACACTTCCCAGTCCGTCGTGGCCAGGATGCGGTTGGACAGGTGATGGCCGATGAAACCGTTCACACCCAGGATCAGTACTTTCTTCATTTTTTTTCCTCGATTATCAAATTCTGGCTATCCCCTTCCCCTTGAGGGGGAGGGCCAGGGAGAGGGTGAAATCTTTGCACCCCTCTCCCCCACCCCTCTCCCGCTGGCGGAAGAGGGGCTACTTAAATTCAAATTTTCCCGCGCCGTACTCTTCCGCAAACTCCGCCGCGCTCATCCCGACACCCTCCAGTTCGAAACGCACCACGCGCAACACGCCGCTGCCACAGACCGCATAGGCCTTGCCATCCTTCACATAGAAAGCCGGCTGCTCGCCCGAGGCCGTACACCCTGTAACCAGCGTTTGCAGGATACGCATGGGCTTACCCATCAGTGTCGTGGTCGCGCCGGGATACGGGGGCGCCACCGCGCGCACCAGGTTGTGTATCTGCTGCGCGGACTGCGACCAGTCGACGATGCCGTCTTCAGGTTTGCGCCCGCCGAAATAACCGCCGAGGCTCAAGTCCTGTTTCATGCGCGGCGCGGTTCCGGCCAGCAACGCAGGCAACGCATCATTCAGCGTCATCTCCGCCGCCACGATCACTTTCCGGAATACCTCATGCGCCGTGTCATTGGGCAGAATGGGTATCGCCTGCCGCGCCACGATATCGCCGTTGTCCGGTTTCTCGGTCATGTAATGCAGCGTCGCGCCGGTCTCGGTCTCGCCGAAGATTATCGCCCAATTCACCGGCACGCGCCCGCGGTATTTCGGCAACAGCGAGCCGTGCATGTTCAGCGCCCCGCGCTTCGGGATCGCCAGCAATGGCGCTTTCAGCATCTCGCGGTAATAGAACGAAAAGAAGAAGTCGGGCTGCAACTCGGCAATTCGCTCAACCACTTCGGGAGCGTTCGGATTTTCCGGCGTGATGACCGGGATGTCATGCAATTCGGCCAGTCGTTGCACGCTGTCGAACCAGATGGTCTCCTTCGGATTATCGCGATGCGTCACCACCAGCGCCACGTCCATGCCGTGCGCCAATAACACGTTCAGACAACGACAGCCTACGTCATGGTAGGCGAATACGACCGCACGGCTCATTCCTGAGCATCCGAGAACAATGATGTGTGCCTGTCATCCAGTGGTTTGGCCCTCACCCTCTTTTTCCTGCCTTCACCAAGGAAAGGCTCAGGCTCGCCCGGAACCGGTTCCTTTGCGGCTCGTCCCTTGCCCTTTTTCTCCTGTACCTCCAGTACCGCCTCGATCAGATAGCGCGGACGGTGACGCACCTGCTGGTAGATTCGCCCGATATATTCACCGAGCAGGCCGATGCCGAACAGCGCGATGCCGATCATGAAGAACATCAGCGCGAACAGCGTGAACAGTCCTTCCGCCTCGGGGCCCACCACCAGGCGGCGTATCACCAGGAACACGAAGAACAGGCCGGAGAACACCGAGATCAGCATCCCCAGCATGGAGAACATCTGCAACGGCACCAGCGAGAAGCTGGTCATCAGGTCGAAGTTGAGACGGATCAGGCTGTACATCGAATACTTGGACTCTCCCGCCGCACGCTCCTCGTGCCCCACCACCACCTCTGCCGGATTGCGCGCGAAGCTGTAGGCCAGCGCCGGAATGAAGGTGCTGACTTCCTTGCAACTGTTGATCGCGTCGATGATGTTGCGGTCATAGGCGCGGAACATGCAGCCCTGGTCGGTCATCTTGATGCGGGTGATCCTCTCGCGCAGGCCGTTCATCGCGCGCGACGCGACATGACGCCACCAGCTGTCGTTGCGCTGGCGGCGGATCGAACCGACGTAATCGTGCCCCTCGTCCATCTTCTCCAGCAGCAGCCCGGTATCCTCCGGCGGGTTCTGCAGGTCGGCGTCCAGCGTCACCACGCGCTGGCCCCGGCAGTGCTCGAAGCCGGCCATGATCGCCATGTGCTGGCCGAAGTTGCCGTTGAACAGCACCACGCGCGTCACGTCCGGGCGCTTCTGGAACTGCTCGCGCAGGATCGCGGCGGAACGGTCGCGGCTGCCGTCGTTGACGAAGATGACCTCGTACGCGATGCCGAGTTTGTCCAGCGCCGGATACAAACGGTCGAACAGGGCCTGCAGGCCCTGCTCCTCGTTATAGACGGGAATGACGACGGAAAGTTGAATAGTGCTCATAGGGGCGGCATTTTACCGCATGGGGCGCAGTTCACGAAATCGGGTTTGTAGGGTGCAATAAGCGCAGCGCATTGCACCAGATGTTTAGGGAAGATACATACGGCGCAACGCCCGTTGGTTACCTCGAAGAGATTTTTGCGCCCTTGGAGTGTTGCGTCCGACGCGGGCCACCTCAGGACTTACTGCCCATTCCAAAGGCGCGCGCGATATTGCCGGCCAGTATTTGGGTGAGTTGCTCTGGTTTGTTACCACCCTCAATTTCGGTTGCGAGTCCAATAGCCACATATTTGCACTTGTTGAAATCAACTGATGGCTCGTTGATTTGAGATACATCGGTAACATACGCAAAGCCAATGGGTAAGTTCTCTACATGCGGCTCAATCTGTGTGCCAACCCATCTGGCTGCGATGATTAGATGCGTCACTTCCCGTTCGATATTTTCGACTATCCATTTGAGCGGACTCTCAACTTCACCCAACCAATAGTCCGGGCGATCTGGCCCAGGCATTCGACGCACAAGCTTTACAACAAACGGTGTTTGGCCGTACAGCTCTTCCGGTGCGTAATCGACAGATTTTACGTGTAGCCTCATTGAGCACCTAAGGTAATCTCGACGGCAAGACCAACACCCCGCGCACCGCCGCAACGGTGCGCTCCACATCCGCCCCATCCATCGCATAGAACATCGGAAGCGAGACGATCTGCCTGCCGACGCGCTCGGCGACCGGGAACATGCCTTCCTTGAATCCCCGCGCACGGTACAGCTTGAACAGGTGGATGGGCGCATAGTGGTAGCCAATGCCGATATCGAGCGCCTTCATCTTTTCCATGAATTCGGCTCGGGTGATGCGCTCCGGCAGCACGATCTGGAACAGGTGCCAATTGGTCGATTCGAAATCCTTGGGCGGAAGCTGCGCGCCGGTCTGCGCCTCGAAGTCCGCACCGAAGCAGTCGAAATAATGCCGCGCCAGTTTGCGCCGCTGCGCGGTGATCGCCTCAAGTTGCGCGAACTGCCCGAGACCGATTGCGGCGGCGATATCGGTCATGTTGTATTTTCCGCCCAGCACGTCCACCTCGATGCCATCCCAGCCGCTGCGCGTCACGCCCTGCAGGCGATATTTTTCCGCGAGCGCAACCTCCTCTTCATTGTTCAGCACCAGGCAGCCGCCCTCTGAGGTGGTGATGTTCTTGTTGGCCTGGAAGCTGAACGAGACGAAATCGCCGAACGAGCCTATCGGCTTGCCCTTCCAAGTCGAGCCGATCGCCTGCGCGGCATCCTCGATCACGCGCAGTTTGTGTTTATTGGCTATTGCATACAGCCGGTCCATGTCCACCGGCTTGCCCGCCAGATAGACCGGGATGATCGCGCGGGTCTTCGGTGTGATCGCGGCCTCGACCTTGTCCAGATCAATATTGCGCGTTACCGGGTCGATGTCGGCGAATACCGGCGTCGCGCCGACTTCGAGGATCACGTTGGCGGTCGCCACCCACGAGATCGGCGTGGTGATGACCTCGTCGCCCGCGCCGATGCCGGCGATGCGCAACGCGATCTCCATCGTGCAGGTGCCGGAATTGAAGGTGCGCACCGGACGTCCACCGAAATAGCCGGACAGTTTCTTCTCGAATTCCGCGACCTTGGGGCCGCTGGTGATCCAGCCGGAGCGCAGCACGTCGCCGACCGCAGCGATGGTCGCTTCGTCTATAGTCGGACGGGAAAAAGGAAGGATATTGCTCATTTGAATTTATCCTGTAAAAAAACACTTCACCACGAAGAACACGAAGGCTTTTTCATGGAATTGCTTGTCAAGCGCCTACCGGCAAGGCAATTCGTTCTGGCAGCCCAATCCCTTCTTCATGCACTTCGTGTTCTTCGTGGTTCAGTATGCAAATTTACGCACGCGAAATGATGAGAACGCCGAGGATGATGACGCCCATGCCGACCACCTTGGCCGGATTGAATGCCTCGTTGAACAACCACCATGCCGCCACCGCATTCACCACATAACCCAACGACAGCAGTGGATAGGCAATGCTGACCTGCACGCGCGACAACGCGAGCACCCATATCACCACGCCGAACGCATAGCATCCCATCGCACCGATAATGTGTGGTTCGGTCGCCAGTTTCCAGCCAATCGGCAGGATGTTCTCGCGGCTGTACTCGAAATAGCCGACCGCGTTGGTTCCCGCCTTTATCAACAGTTGCGCGGCAACATTGAACAACACGCCGGTGACAATAAGGACAAAACTGATAAGGCTCATGGCTTTTTCACCACTATGTGTTGTGTATCTTCAAAAATAACCCGCATCGGCAGACCGAGGGATTTCAATTGCGGAAAGAAATATACCGGCACGATGGCCAGCGCTTCCGGTTGGCTGTCCCACACTGCGGCGAATTCCTCGACGGTCGGTATCCAGCGATGCGGCTCCTGCTCGATGCCGTAGCCCATCTCGTCACGGTACTGTACCAGAATGAAGGTGTGCTTGAGGTAGAACGCCAGCGTCTGCTCGTAGGTCAGCACCGAGTAGAACGGGATGTCCGGCCTGACTTCGGCACGGATCGCCTCGGCGATATGTTTGGCGGAACGCTCGCGCGCCACGGACTCGTAACCCGACAAACCGACCTGCGCCGTCAGCAGCGCCCCCAGCGCCAGCGCAAGCATCGCGGCAGGCTTCCTGCCGCGCCACAACAGCGTCATCCCGCCTGCCAGCCCGGCCAGTGAGATCAGCGCGGCGGCCAGCAACCACGGTGTGTAATGCGGATAGAGTTCGGCCTGATTGGGGGTGTCGGCCAGCCGGCCCATGCTCAGGCCGAGCGCCAGCAGTGCCACGGGCACCAGCAGCGCGGGAACCAGTTGCCAGAACAACGCGCGCGCGCGCATCGCGACGATGCGCTTGCCCATCAGCAGCGCCAGCGGCGGGAACATCGGCAACAGATAGGACGGCAACTTGGAGCCGGAGATCGAGAAGAACACATAGACGAACACCGCCCAGACCAGCAGGAATCGTTCGCTGTCGAATTCGCCCCGTGGCACCGTGGCATTACGCACCGTGCGCCACATGGCATCGAACATCGTCACCGTCCACGGCAGCGCGCCGGCCAGCAGGATGGGAACGAAGTAATACCAGGGCTGGTAGCGTCCCAGATCCTTGGTGGTGAAGCGCGTGTAGTGCTCGTAGATGAAGAAGCGCTCGAAGAACTCAGGATTGGCCTTCATCACCAGGTAGAACCAAGGCGCAGTGATCGCAAGGAACACCGCCAGTCCCGGCAGCCAGTGCATGCGCTTGAGCACGGAAAAATCACGCTTCACCACGCAATAGAGGAACAGCGCCGCGCCCGGCAGGATGATGCCCATCAGACCCTTGCTCAGCACGGCCAGCGCCATGCCCGCCCATGCGACCAGCATCCAATTTCGCTGCTGCTTCACTTCGGTCTGCATCTGCCCCAGCAACAAGCCGACGATGCCCAGCGTGATGAAGAAGGTCACGCCCATGTCCAGCGTGTTGACGTGGGCCATCAGCACGTAGAGCAGGCTGCTGGACAGCAGCAGCGCCGCATAGCCCGCGGCCTCGCGCCCGAACAGGCGCACGCCGGCGAACCACACCAGCAGGATGCCGGCGAAGCCGGTCAGCCCGGTCCACAGCCGCGAGGTCCACTGGTGCTCGCCGAACAGCGTGTAGGCCGTCGCGGTCGCCCAGTATTGCAGCGGCGGCTTCTCGAAATACTTCAGCTCGTTCAGGCGCGGCGTCGTCCAGTCGCCGCTCACGACCATCTCGCGCGGAATCTCCGCATACCGCCCCTCGTCCGGCTTGACCAGCGTGCGGTATTCGAGGTTGGAGAACCAGATCGCCGCGATCACGGCGAGCAGGACCAGCAGATAGCGATTCGTGATATTCATCCTGTAAACCCTATTCATCCACGAAAGACACGAAAATCACGAAATCGGTTTTCGATTTTTTCGTGTCTTTCGTGTCTTTCGTGGACAATTGTTTTTCCATTTTTATTTCTCTGCGACCACCAGCAGCGAACCGCCCACCGGGAACCTGATGCCCAGCGCCAGCAAGCCGCGCTCGACCGCCATCACCGCACCGAATGCCGCGTTCAGCAGGGGATGTATCTTCAGGCCCGGATCCATGCCGTCGTCGGCCGGCGGCGCGTTGCGCTGCAACAGGCGCGACAGCCACATCGCCGGCAGCAGCAGCGACACGAACGAGCTGACGTAACGCACCTTGAAGCCTGCCGCATACATCTTGTTCAGCAGCTCGACACGGGTATAGCGGCGCTTGTGGTGCGCGTATTCGTCCATGCGGCTCCACAGCGACGGATGCTGCGGCACGGTGAAGATCACCCCGCCGCCCGTCTTGCAGGCCGCATGGATCTGCGCCAGCGCAACGCCGTCCTCCTCGATATGCTCCAGCACGTCGAACGCGCCGATCAGGTCGAACTCCTCGCGGAACGGGATCGCCGTCGCATCCATCTGGAACAGCGTTGCCGTCGGCACGCGCTGCTTCGCGAACCCCAACCCCTCGGTGAAGATGTCGCTGCCCGAGAGCTGCGCATCCGGATAGGTCGCGCGCGTGTTAGCCAGCACGAAGCCGGTGCCGCAGCCGATCTCCAGCACGCTGGACGCGCGCGGAAAGTGGCGCAGCATCAGCTTCTTCAGCAGCGCGTTGCGCGCGACGAACCAGAAGTTGCCCGCCTCGACTTGCGCATAGCGCTTGAACAACTCGGGATCGAAGCCGTCGTTCTGCGCCGCAAGCTCCGGCGCGAACGACACGAACCCGCCGCGCTCCGCCGGCTTATGGCCGCAGGCGGGACACTTCCAGGATGAGTCGTCAAAAGGCTGTTTGCAGGCCAGGCAGAATTTCATGGGTGACCAGACGATTAATGGGTATGCCAGTTGCTGCGCACCTTGCGCGCTTCGCTGAACACCTGCTCAAGCTTATCGGCATCGCATTGCTCAAGAGCAAGGGACAACACCTTCAACTCGGCAGTGAATTTTTCCAGCTCGCCCAGCAACGCGTCGCGGTTCGCGAGGCAGATATCGCGCCACATCTCGGGGCTGCTCGCGGCGATACGGGTGAAGTCGCGAAAACCGCCGGCGGCGAAGGACAACAGCAGATCGCGGTCATCGCGTTGTGCCAGGTCGTGCACCAGCGCGAATGACAGCAGGTGCGGCAGATGGCTGACCGCGGCGAACACCGCATCGTGCTGTTGCGGGGTCAGTTCGTCCACCGACGCGCCGCAGGATTCCCATGCCCGACGCACGCGCGCCACCGTTTCCGGCGCATTCTCCGGTAGCGGGGTCAGCACCACTCTCCTGCCCCGGTACAGATCGGCATACGCCGCAGACGCGCCGCTCTTCTCCGTGCCAGCAACGGGATGCGCGGGCACGAATTGCGCGATCCTGTCACCGAGATTGCCGCGGGCTGCGGCAACCACATCGCCCTTGGTACTGCCGCCATCGGTCACCAGTGTCTGCATGCCAAGGTGCGGTGCGATGCGCGCAAAGATCGCTGCCATCTGTGCCACCGGCGTGGCGAGCAGCACCAGATCGGCATCGCTCACTTCGACGGCTTCATCCGCGCCGATGCGGTCGAGGATACCCAGTTGCAATGCCTCGTCCAGCGTGGCCCGGCTGCGCCCGAAACCGACCACTTCACCCACCGCGTCAGCCTTGCGTAGCGCCAGCGCGAACGAGCCGCCGATCAGGCCGGCGCCGAAGACGACGATTTTTTTGAATTGCGGTTTGGACATCCCGACCCTCTCCCCTACCCCTCTCCCGCAAGCGGGCGAGGGGATGGATTTCCATAGGGTGGGTTAGGCCTTGTGCCGTAACCCACCAACCAACTTACAGCGTCCGCCCGATCGCGCCGGCGATGGCGCCCAGCGTGGCCATCAACTGTTTCAATTCTCCGGGGGTCAGCGCCTGGTCGGCGTCGCACCATGCGTCGCAGGGACTCGGGTGCATCTCGACCAGCAGGCCGTCCGCACCGGCGGCGACCGCAGCCTGCGACAGCGCCGCGACCATCCAGGCCTTGCCTCCGGCGTGCGAGGGATCGACGATCACCGGCAGGTGGGTCTCCTTCTTCAGCACCGGGATCGCGGTCACGTCCAGCACGTTGCGGTAGTAGGTCTCGAAGGTGCGGATGCCGCGCTCGCAGAAGATGATGTTGTGGTTGCCGCCCGCCGCGATGTATTCCGCCGCCATCAGCCACTCGCTGATGGTCGCGGACATGCCGCGCTTCAGGATCACCGGCTTGTTGATGCGCCCGACTTCCTTCAGCAGGTCGAAGTTCTGCATGTTGCGCGTGCCGATCTGGATCACATCCACATCGTATTCCATGAACGTATCCAGCTGGCGCGCATCCATCAGCTCGGTGACGATCGGTAGCTTGAATTGGTCCGCCGCCTTGCGGAACATGTCCAGCCCTTCCGCACCGTGCCCCTGGAAAGTATAGGGACTGGTGCGCGGCTTGAACGCGCCGCCACGCATCAACCGGCAACCGGCCGCGTGCACATACTTGGCCGACAGGTCCATCTGCTCCTGCGTTTCGACCGAGCAGGGCCCGGCGATGACCTGGATCTGTTTGCCGCCCAGCGGGATGCCGCCGATGTCGATCACCGTATCCGAACGGTGCGATTCGCGCGACACGATCTTGTACTGCTTGGCGATGTGCATCGCCGATTCCACGCCGGGCAATGGCGTGAACATCTCCTCCGTCAGCGGACGCTCGTCGCCGATCGCGCCAATCACGGTGCGCTCGATGCCGCGCGAGATGTTCGCCTTCAATCCCGCAGTCTCCAGCCTTTTTACCACTGCACCGATCTGTTCTTCGGTGACTTCCCTGCCCATTACGATGATCATTTACTTTCTCCAATCGCCTGTCGCAAGGCAGTCAAAAATTTTGCGTTCTCGCTTTCCAGGCCGATGCTGACGCGCAGCCAGTCCGGCATGTCGTAGTTGGCGATGGGGCGCACGATGACGCCCAATGCCAGCAGGCGGCGGAATATCGACCCCGCATCCGCGATGCGGAACGCAATGAAGTTCCCATACGAGGGGATGTACTCCAGCCCCAGCTTTTCCAGGCCATCAGTGATCTGGTTCATGCCTTGCCGATTCAGATCGAACGTCCGCTTCACGAAGGACACGTCACGCAATGCCGCCACCGCTGCCGCCTGCGCCACGCTGTTGACGTTGAAAGGCTGGCGCACACGATTCATCATGTCCGTGATCTGCTCGTGTGCCAGCGCATAGCCGACGCGCAGCCCAGCCAGACCATAAGCCTTGGAGAATGTCCGCGTGATCACCAGGTTCGGGTGCGACTTCAGCCATGCCACGGAATCGTAGCGCTTCTCCTCGGGCAGATATTCGTTGTATGCCTCGTCCAGCACCACCAGGATTTCGGGCGGAAGATGCTGCAGGAATGCGGCCAACTCGCCCGCTTCCAGCAACGTGCCGGTCGGATTGTTCGGATTGGCGATGAAGACGATCTTGGCATTGTTTTCCCTGGCAGCCTCCAGCATCGCCTGCAGGTCGTGTCCGTATCCCTTCGTCGCCGGTACGCTGATGCCGGTCGCTCCGACCGCCTGCGTCGCCAGCGCATAGACCGCGAACGCATGTGCCGAGTAGACGACCTTGTCACCAGGCGCCAGGAATGCCCGTGCCATCAATTCCAGCAGGTCGTTGCTGCCATTGCCCAGCGTGATCCCGGGATGCGCAACGCCATAGCGCCTGGACAGGGCCTCCTTCAGCTCGAATCCATTGCCATCCGGGTACAGCGCAATGGTCTTGATCGCCTCCTGCATGGCGGCGACGGCAGCCGCACTCGCGCCGAGCGGGTTCTCGTTCGAGGCGAGTTTCACGATGCCGGTGATGCCGAGCTCGCGCTCCAGCTCCGAGATCGGCTTGCCGGGCTGGTACGGTGCGATCGCCCGGATGTATGGGGGTGCCAGTTCTGCGTAGTTCATTTCGACAATCATCAATAATCAACAAAAAGGTGCCGTTAAGGCCATAAACCTTTTATCCACGAAAAACACGAAAGGCACGAAACGATCCCAAAGGCACATAAACCAACAGGAATTTTTAACGAACGCTTCGTTGAGATATCCAATCTCCGGTTTGATTTTCCACTTTCGTGTTTTTCGTGGACAGATTCCTATTTATTCAGGTTTGCGCAGTATCCAGTACGTCTCGCCCGGCCAGCCCGGGAACATCGCACCGAACCAAAGATTGAAGCGCAACCACCACTTGCAGTTTTCCAGGAAAAAACCTTTCTTGCGCATGAAGAACGCGCCGGTCAGGAATTCCACTTCCAGTCCGCTGGCTGCCGCCATGTCGCGCACGCGCTTCGGCGAGAACACGCTGACATGGCCGTATTTGCGCGCACCCGGACGTATCTTTTCCTCGCGGGACTGCGCCATACATTCCGGCGTGGAAGGAAAACCGCCGATCAGCATGCCGCCCGGCTTGAGGTGCGGCACGAGTTTCGCCACCAACTCCTCCGGCTTGAACAAGTGTTCCAGCACATGCAGCAGGATCATCGCGTCATATTGCTTGCCGCCCAGCGCAAATTCCGGGCTTTCCAGATCGACCTGGTAGAAATTGTTGTAGCCGACGCGCTCCAGCGTCTCCTTGCGGATGATCGCATCCACCGCGTCCCAGCTCGCCAGCGGCACCGGGTCGCCGCCCAGTTCGATGGCGGCCTTCAGGAATCCGAGCATCTGCCCGACGTCCACACCGATCTCGCACACGTCCAGCGCCCCCTTGCGTGCCGCCTCTTCGCGCAGGAAGTGGTACATGAACCAGTAGCGCACCATGCGGATCGGATAGTGGATATGCCGCGCATCGACCGGAACGCCGTAATGGTCATTCTGGAATGCCGGATTGTTTTTCAGGAACTCGATGTCCCAACCTAATTGCGGAAATGCCATTGATCAACCCTCGAAAAGCCACCTAAACAGCGGCCGGATACGAACCCAGAACTTTCATGAAAGCCGCAGCCTGCCTGAGTTCGGCAAGTGCGTCGGCCACTTTTGCATCGGCCTGATGGCCTTCGATATCCATGTAGAACACATATTCCCACAGTCCCGAACGCGCCGGGCGCGACTCCAGCCTGGTCATGCTGACGCCATATTTGGCCAGCGGCACCAGCAGATCATGCACGGCGCCCGGGCGGTTGGGGGCGGACAGCACCAGCGAGGTCTTGTCATTGCCGGACGGCGCAACCTGCTGGTTGCCCAGCACCAGGAAACGCGTGGTGTTGCGCGCGTCGTCCTCGATGTTTTCCCGGCATACCTTCAGGCCGGAACGCGTTGCCGCCTGTTTCCCGGCGATCGCCGCACTATGCGGATTCTCGGCGGCCAGTCGCGCCGCTTCGGCATTGCTGGCGGCCGGGATGAGCGCCGCATGCGGCAGATGCACATTCAGCCAGTTCCGGCATTGCGCCAGCGACTGCGGATGGGAATAGACCGTCCTGATCGAACTCAATTCGCATTGCTGCGCCAGCAGGCACTGGTGGATCGGCAGCATCAATTCGCCGCAGACCTGCAACGTGCTTTGCAGCAGCAGATCCAGCGTGAGGCCGATCGCGCCCTCGGTGGAATTCTCCACCGGCACCATGCCGTAATGGACCGTGCCGCTCTCTACCGCACGGAACACATCGTCGATGGTCGCGCACGGCTGCCCCTGCACCGCGTTGCCGAACCGTTTGAGCGTCGCCAGTTCGCTGAACGTACCTTCCGGCCCGAGATAGGCGACCGACAGCGGCGCTTCCAGCGCGCGGCATTGCGACATCACCTCGGTGAACAACTGCGCAACGGCGGCATTGCTCAACGGCCCGCGGTTATTGTCCTGCAGGCGCTGCAATATCTGCGCCTCGCGCTCCGGACGCAGCACCACGCCATCTTCCTTGAGGTGGCCGATCTGCTGCGCCAGCGCGGCACGCCGGTTGACGAGCTGAAGCAACTCGTCATCCAGGCGATCGATCTGTTCGCGGTATTGTTTGAGTTCCTCGCTCATTCTGTTTCAGGCAGCGTCAGGTCGCGCACCATCAGCACGCCGGGAATGGCGGAAACCTGCGCGATCAAGGCGGCGGTCGGTCTTGAGTCGATATCCACCAGCGTGTACGCCATCTCGCCGCGCGACTTGTTCATCATGTTGTGGATGTTCATGCCCGCCCCCGCCAATGTGGTCGAAATCTGTCCCAGCATGTTGGGTACGTTGCTGTTGGCGATCGCCAGCCGGAACGAGGATTCGCGGGGCATCGTCACGTTCGGGAAGTTCACCGTGTTGACCACGTTGCCGTGTTCCAGGTAATCGCGCAACTGTTCCGCCACCATCACCGCGCAATTGTCCTCGGCCTCCTGCGTGGAAGCCCCCAGATGCGGCAAAGCGATGATCCGGTCGTTGCCCAGGGTGTTGTTGCCGGGGAAGTCGCACACGTAGCACCGTACATGTTTGTTCGCCAGGCCGGCCAGCACCGCCGCCTCGTTGACAATGCCGTTGCGCGCGAAATTGAGCAGCACACAGCCCGACTTCATCGCCGCAACGCGCTTCTCGTCGATCAGGTTGCGCGTCGCATCCAGCAAAGGCACGTGCAGCGTAACGTAATCGCTGTGTTTAAGCAGATCCTCGACGCTGTGCGCCTTTTTCACTTGAGAAGGCAGACTCCATGCCGCATCCACGGTGATCTCGGGATCAAAGCCGATCACGTTCATGCCCAGGCCGATCGCCGCGTCGGCCACCAGCCGTCCGATCGCCCCCAGTCCGATGATGCCCAGCGTGCGCCCGCGCAGCTCGGTTCCGGCATAGTGCTTCTTGCCGTCCTCGACCAGCTTGTGCATCGTCGCATCGTCGCCCTCGAGGTTCGCGGTGAAATGCAGCGCCGGAACGATGTTGCGCGAAGCCAGCAGCATACCGGTGATCACCAGTTCCTTGACCGCATTGGCATTGGCACCGGGCGCGTTGAACACCGGAACACCGCGCGCGCTCATCTTCTTCACCGGCACGTTGTTGGTGCCTGCCCCGGCGCGGGCGATCGCCAACACGCTGGCCGGGATATCCATTTCCAGCATGTTATGCGAACGCACCATGATCGCGTCCGGCTCGGTGATGTCGGTGCCGGTCACGTATCTCTCGGCAGGAAAACGTTTCAGCCCGACCGAGGCGATCTTGTTGAGCGTCAGTATCCGGAATGTTTTCGGTGCAGATTTCTTAGCCATGTTTTTTCGCAAATTCGTTCATGAAGTCCACCAGCGCCTGCACACCCTCCAGCGGCATCGCATTGTAGATCGAAGCGCGCATGCCGCCGACGGAACGGTGGCCCTTGAGCTGCAACAGTCCGCGTGCGCCCGCCTGCTTCAGGAAATCTCCGTCCAGTGCCGCATCTTTCAGCGTGAACGGCACGTTCATGCGCGAACGGTCGGCCTGGTTCACCGGGCAGTTGTAGAAACCGTTGCTGGCATCGATGGCCGCATACAGCAGGTTCGCCTTGGCGATGTTGTGCTGTTCCATCACGCCGATTCCGCCGTTCTTCTTCAGCCACTGGAACACCAGACCTGCCATGTAGATTGCGAAGGTCGGCGGCGTGTTGTACATGGACTCGTTGTCGGCATGCGTCTTGTAATCCATCATGGTCGGCAGGCGCGGGTCGGCATGACCCACCAGATCTTCGCGCACGATCACCAGCGTCAGTCCGGCCGGGCCGATATTCTTCTGCGCGCCGGCGTAGATCAGGCCGTATTTCCACACCTCGACCGGACGCGACAGGATGTTGGAAGACATGTCCGCCACCAGCGGCACATCGCCCGTATTCGGCACCCAGTTGAACTCGACGCCACCGATGGTTTCGTTCGGCGTGTAGTGGACATAGGCCGCATCCTTATCCAGCTTCCAGGTCTTGAAATCCGGCACATAGGTACAGTTCTTGTCCTTGTTGTCAGCCACCACGTTCACGTTGCAGAATTTCTTCGCCTCGCCGATGGCCTTCTTCGACCACTCGCCGGTGTTCACATAGTCCGCCGACGCTTTGCCGCGCAACAGGTTGAACGGGATCATCGAGAACTGCAGATGCGCCCCGCCCTGCAGGAACAGCACCTTGTAATTGGCCGGGATCGCCATCAGTTCGCGCAGGTCAGCCTCGGCCTGCGCATGGATACCCATGTATTCCTTGCCGCGGTGCGACATCTCCATCACCGACATGCCGCTGCCGTGCCAGTCGGTCAGTTCCGCCTGCGCCTGCTGCAACACTTCCTTCGGCAACACTGCCGGACCCGCACTGAAGTTGTAGATCGTCATGTTTTTACTCCCAATTATTAAAATATTCTGAACAGGATCGAGCAAAACCCGCTGCTCTGCTTCTCGCTCAATCCTCGATCCTCAATCCTAGCTTTCCTCTTCTTCGGGCTCGGCGATGCGGCTCAGACCCGCCAGTTTCTCGCCCTTCTCGACGTTCATCAGGGTGACCCCCTGCGTGGCGCGCCCCATCTCGCGGATCTCCTTGACGCGAGTGCGGATCAGCACGCCGTTGGTGCCGATCAGCATGATCTCGTCTTCCTTGTCCACCAGCGTCGCGGCGACCACCTTGCCGTTGCGCGCCGAGGTCTGGATCGCGATCATGCCCTGCGTGCCGCGCCCGTGGCGGGTGTATTCGGTGATCGAGGTGCGCTTGCCGTAGCCGTTCTCGGTCGCGGTCAGCACCGACTGCTCCTCGTTGCCGGCAACCAGCAGCGAGATGACCTGCTGCTTGGCAGCCAGTTTCATGCCGCGCACGCCGCGCGTATCGCGACCCATCGCGCGCACATCGTTCTCGTCGAAACGCACCGCCTTGCCGCCGTCGGAGAACAGCATCACGTCATGCGTGCCATCGGTCAGCGCCACGCCGATCAGGAAGTCGCCCTCGTCCAGCGCGATGGCGATGATGCCGGCCTTGCGCGGATTGGCAAACTGCGCCAGCGTGGTCTTCTTCACCGTACCGTTGGTGGTGGCGAAGAACACATACCGGTCCTCGACGAACTCGCTGACCGGCAATATCGCGTTGATCTTCTCGCCGTCTTCCAGCGGCAACAGGTTGACGATGGGTTTGCCGCGCGAGATGCGGCTGCCTTGCGGCACCTCGTATACCTTGAGCCAGTAGCAGCGGCCGCGGTTGGAGAAACACAGGATGTAGTCGTGCGTATTGGCGATGAACAGGTTGTCGACGAAATCGTCTTCCTTGGTCGAGGCTGCCTGCTTGCCGCGCCCGCCGCGCTTCTGCGCGCGGTATTCGTCCAGTTTCTGCGCCTTCATGTACCCGCCGTGCGACAGGGTGACCACCACGTCTTCCGGCGCGATCAGGTCTTCCATGCTCATTTCCTGGGTATGCGTGATGATCTCGCTGCGGCGCTTGTCGCCGAACTGCGCTTTCACCGCGGACAACTCCTCGCCGATGATCAGGGTCACGCGCTCCGGCTTCGCCAGGATGTCCAGCAGGTCGGCGATCCTGTCCATCACTTCGCGGTATTCGCCGACGATCTTGTCCTGCTCCAGTCCGGTCAGGCGCTGCAAACGCAGCTCCAGGATGGCTTGCGCCTGCGCGTCAGACAGGAAATAACCCTTGCCCTTCACCAGGCCGAACTCCGGCAGCAGCCCTTCCGGACGGGAAGCGTCGCTGACGCGCGACAGCATGTCCTCGACCAGCGACGAGCGCCAGTCACGCGCCATCAGCTCACGCTTGGCATCCGCCGGGGTCGGCGCCGCCTTGATCAGTGCGATGATCTCGTCCACGTTGGACAGGGCAACCGCCAAGCCTTCCAGGATGTGACCGCGTTCACGCGCCTTGCGCAGTTCGAAGATGGTGCGGCGCGTCACGACTTCGCGACGATGGCGCAGGAACGCGTCGATCACCTGTTTGAGGTTGAGCAGCTTGGGCTGGCCGTCGACGATGGCGACCATGTTGATGCCGAAGCTGTCCTGCATCTGCGTGTCCTTGTACAACTTGTTCAGGATCACGTCGGCGTTCTCGCCACGCTTCAGCTCGATCACCGCGCGCATACCGGATTTGTCCGATTCGTCGCGGATCTCGGAGATGCCTTCCAGTTTCTTTTCGCGCACCAGTTCGCCGATCTTCATCAGCAGGTTGGCCTTGTTCACCTGGTAGGGCAACTCGTCGATGATGATCGCCTGGCGCTCACCCTTGCCGATATCCTCGAAATGGGTGCGCGCGCGCATCACCACGCGACCGCGACCGGTACGGTAGCCTTCCTTCACGCCGGACAGTCCGTAGATGAAGCCCGCTGTCGGGAAATCGGGCGCCGGCACCAGCTCGATCAATTGCTCGATGTCCATATCCGGATTCTTCAGCAGCGCCAGGCAGGCGCCGATCACCTCGCCCATGTTATGCGGCGGGATGTTGGTCGCCATGCCCACCGCGATACCGGAAGAACCGTTCACCAGCAGGTTGGGGAAGCGCGCCGGGAACACCAGCGGCTCATGTTCGGAACCGTCGTAGTTCGGCCCGAAATCCACCGTTTCCTTGTCCAGGTCGGCGAGCAGCTCATGGGCGATCCTGGCCATGCGGATCTCGGTGTACCGCATCGCCGCCGCGTTGTCGCCGTCCACCGAACCGAAGTTGCCCTGCCCGTCCACCAGCATGTAACGCAGCGAGAAATCCTGCGCCATGCGCACGATGGTGTCATACACGGCGGTATCACCGTGCGGGTGGTACTTACCGATCACGTCGCCGACGATACGTGCCGATTTCTTATAAGCACGATTCCAGTCGTTGGACAGTTCGTGCATCGCATACAGCACGCGGCGATGCACCGGCTTCAGGCCATCGCGCACATCCGGCAAAGCACGTCCGACAATGACGCTCATCGCATAGTCCAGGTAGGACTTGCGCATCTCCTCTTCAAGACTGACTGGCAGGGTTTCTTTTGCGAATTGTTCCATGGTATCCGGGGTGATTGAAAATGCTCAGAAAACAGCGCGCAAGTTTACCACGCCACCCCCTTTCGAGACAAAACTGATTACGGGCCGCCCCCTGCGGTATTTACAACGACAAGGGCTAACCCTTACCATCCGGCCATCGTCGAATGCCCCAGCTCCAACTCTAAACACAAAGGAATGCCATGAACCGTGCATTGCACATCGCCTCGCTAGCCTGCCTGCTGTCCATGGCACACGGTGCGCTCGCCCACCCCACCAGCATAGGCTACCTCTACGATGCGGAAGGCCAGCTTGTACGCAGCGGCTTCGGCAGCTGCATCCGCACCGGGGAATGGGCTCCCGACAACGCTCTTGCGGAATGCGATGCCGCCCCCTCCAAAAAAGAACCGGCGGTCACCACACCGGCAACATCGACAGACACACCGGCCGAATCGCTCGATGTCAGCCTGGGCGCGGACGAGCTGTTCGATTCCGGCAAGGCCGAACTCAAGCCGGCCGCCAAGGCGCGGCTCATCAAACTGGCCAACGACCTGAAATCGATCGCATACGACAGCATACTCATCACCGGGCACGCCGACCGCACCGGCCCGCAGGATTTGAACCGGCGGCTTTCCGAATACCGCGCCAATGCCGTACATAATTTCCTGGTCAGCGAAGGGATCACCACCGAAAAAATGTCCAGCACAGGCAAGGGCAGCAGCCAGCCGGTCACCAAACCGGGCGAGTGCGACAAGCTGAAGAGCGTAAAACTGCAAGCCTGCCTCGCACCGGACCGCCGCGTGGAAATCCGCGTTTCGGGCGCGCGCGCGAAATAAAATGGGCGCTCCACACGATCAGCCGGTCGAACCGGCGACCGCCACCGGCACAACGACGCTGAATGCCGACCCTGTCGAACTGGAAAAGTTCTCCCTGCTGGCGCACAAGTGGTGGGACCCCAACAGTGAATTCCGGCCGCTGCACGACATCAATCCGTTGCGCCTGGACTACATCGACCGCCATGCGGGCCTGGCCGGGAAGACCGTGCTGGACGTCGGTTGCGGCGGCGGCATCCTGTCGGAAGGCATGGCGGGAATGGGCGCCAGCGTCACCGGCATCGACCTTGCCGAAAAATCCCTGAAAGTCGCCAAACTGCACTTGCTGGAAAGCGGCAAACAGGTCGATTACCGCAAGATCGCCGTGGAAGACCTGGCTGCCGAACAGCCGGGACACTATGACATCGTCGCCTGCATGGAGATGCTCGAACACGTGCCCGACCCGCGCAGCGTGATCTCGGCCTGCGCCAAACTGGTCAAGCCCGGCGGATGGGTGTTCCTGTCCACGCTCAACCGCAACCCGAAGTCCTACCTGTTTGCCGTGATCGGCGCGGAATACCTGCTGAACCTGCTGCCGCGCGGCACGCACGATTACGCCAAGTTCCTCAAGCCGTCCGAACTGGCACAAGCCTGCCGCAATGCCGGACTGAACCTGGAAAACATCACCGGCATGAGCTACGACCCGTTCAGCAAGACCTATTCGCTGGGACGCGATACCGACATCAATTACATGATCGCCTGCCGGCATGACTAACCCCCTCCCCCGCGCTGTCGCGCTCCCCTCTCCCGCTTGCGGGAGAGGGGTTAGGGGAGAGGGCGGTGTTAAGAGCGTGCTTCGTGATTAAAGCAGTCCTGTTCGACCTCGACGGCACCTTCGCCGACACCGCTCCCGACCTTGCGGCCGCGCTGAACCATACCCGCGCCGTGCGCGGCCTGTCCCCCCTGCCGCTGGAAATACTGCGTCCGCAAGCTTCGCACGGCTCGCGCGGCCTGCTCAAGGTCGGCTTCGGCATCGACCCGGACGCGCCGGATTACGACACCTTGCGCGAAATCTTCCTCGACCATTACGCCAGCCACATCTGTGTGCATACCCGGTTGTTCGACGGCATCGCGCAACTGGTTGCCGAACTGGAGCGGCGCAACATCCGCTGGGGCATCGTCACCAATAAACCGCACCGCTACACCATACCGCTGATGCAGGCGCTGGGCATGTCCGACCGCGCCGCCTGTCTGGTCAGCGGCGACACCTGTGCCCACGCCAAACCGCATCCCGAACCGATGCTCAAGGCCTGCGAACTCACTGGCGTCGCGCCCGCGCAATGCCTGTATCTCGGAGACGACCTGCGCGATATGCAGGCCGCCAATGCATCCGGCATGCGCGGCATCATCGCCAGCTACGGTTATGTCGGTGCCGATGCCTCGGTCGAAAACTGGCAGGCACACGACTGCGTGGACGACCCGATGGAACTCATCGCCCATCTCACCCTCTGAGACTCTGCTACAATCCGCACCGTATCAACACAACGGGGACGACTTGGCTTCGACGTGGGTTGCAAAGCAGCGCAGGGCATACCGAGGACCCGCCACCTCGTAAATCAGCTGGAAAAAACTAGTCGCAAACGACGAAAACTACGCTTTAGCTGCTTAAGTCAGCTAGACCTCACACCACGCTGTCTGTGGAGTGGCTCAAGGCCGCAAGGCTGAGATGAGTGAGGTAAATTACACAGAATCGTGCCGGTCAGGGTCACTTTGACCGGAGCTAGAAACAAGGTGACTCGTCCCGTACCAGCCCGCCGGTTGGCGTGTGCGGGATCAAATCAAACAGCCAGGCTAAGTATGTAGAACTGTCTGTGGAGGGCTTGCGGACGCGGGTTCAATTCCCGCCGTCTCCACCAACAAAAGAAAAAGGGCTGCCCGAATGGGTGGCCCTTTTCTTTTGTTGATGCATGATTTGCATGGAGCCAAATCCGCGTCCGGGACGGCGCGTGGGGTGGGCAGGGAATTCGAGCCGCACTGCTGCGAGCCTACGAACGCCAAAGCCCATGCGGGGGCTTTGGCATATGGGCTCACCTGCTTGCTGTTTGTAGCCCGGAACGGCATTCTCCTTCAGGCGAATGCGCGGCCTGCAAGGCCAATTCCCGCCGACCCATCATCAAACGCGACAATCTGCGTCATAATCCAGCCGGTTTTCCACACGGGAATGGCAATGCAGCATTTGCGCAGCATCTCTGGCTCGGCAGTTCCTCCGCTACAAGCGCGGCACCGGCCTTCCGGATTGAACGCCGGGTTCGATGACATTGCACCGACGTTCGCGGACTATGTCGCTGCCACCCGCGACATGCTGACGAAGGCACGCGCCGCATCGGGCGCAGCCATTCTCGACAGCGTCGTTGGCGGCAACGCCCCGTTCGAGCTGGAACCGTCGGCCGATTTTGCGCCGGGGCACGGCAAGCCTTTCCGCCGTGGCGTACTGCTCACCCACGGCCTGACCGATTCACCCTATTCCATGAGGCATCTGGCGGCATTCTTCCGGCAGAACGGTTTTCGCGTGATGGCGATATTGTTGCCGGGGCATGGCACGCAGCCGGGCGACCTGCTCGAGGCGCGCCGGCAGGACTGGGCCAGGGCGGTCGCGTATGGCGCCGACCGGCTGGCGGAGGAAGTCGACGAGATGTATCTGGCGGGACTGTCGGCAGGCGCAACGCTGAGTATCCTGCACAGCCTGCACGACGAACGGGTGCGCGGCCTGCTGCTGTTCTCGCCCGCATTGCGGATATCGTCTCGCGCCAGGTTCGCCAACTGGCACAAGCTGTACAGTTGGCTGATCCCTTCGGCGAAATGGCTGGAGATCAGGCCCGATCTCGATATCTACAAGTACGAATCCTTCCCGAAGAATGCGGCGGCGCAGATGCATGCGCTGATCCGCGAACTCGACACATGCTTGCAGGGACGCGGCGTGGATATTCCGGTGTTCGCCGCCGCCAGCGCGGACGACGTGACCGTGGACATCTCGGCCACGCTGGCCTTTATGGCGCATGCCGCCCACGCAGCCAACAAACTGGTGCTCTACACCACCACACCGGGGAAATTGCCGCCCGGCATTCCCGCCGCAAGGCTGGAGAGGGTGGACAGTGTGATACCCGCACAGCGGATAGTGAGTTCGGCGCACACGGCCATCGTGATCGCGCCGGAAGACAACCACTACGGGGCGTCCGGAGAATATTCGAATTGCCTGCACTACTACCCTGACGAGATGGAAAAATACAGGGCGTGCCGCGAACATCCCGGACAGTGCCAACAAGGCGAAGTGACGGAAGAGAACCTTGCCGCCGGAATGATGCGCCGCCTGATGTACAACCCGCACTTCGCCGCGCTGGAAGCCTCGATGCGGCGCTTCATCGAAAGCCTGCCCCGATGAGAACCCGGCGAACCTTGATCTTCGCCCATCGCGGCGCCAACCGCGAGGCGGCGGAAAACACCCGCACGGCCTTCGACAAGGCGCTGGAATATACGATCGACGGTATCGAGACTGACGTGCAGTTGAGCCGCGACGGAACAGCCGTACTGTGGCACGACCGCTTCCTCGGCAAGCTCGGCTTGCCGGACAGGCGCATAGACGATTTCGATCTCGCGCAATTGCAGCAGATGGATTTCGCCGCGCATTTCTCCCCTCAAGCCGCAGCGGAAGGCATCATGGGCCTGCAGGCATTTCTGGATGCCTACCGCACGCGCTGCCGCCTGCTGATCGAGATCAAGAACCGCGACTGGGAGCCCCGTGCCCGCCACGAGATCAAGGTACGCAAGACGCTGGAGATGATCGGAACCGCGCAGGACGATACCGTCATCGTTTCTTCATTCGACCTCGCCAGCCTGGTCTATGCCCACCAGCTCACACCGGGGTTCCCGCTGATCTACAACCTCGAGCCGGAGCAGACGCTTGCGGACGCGCGCCGGGCACTGGCCGCACACCCCTTCCTGCGCGGGCTGTGCCTGCCGATAACCTCGCTCGATGAGGCGACGGTCGAATTGTTGCGCGGACACGACAAATGCATCGCGGTCTACACCTGCAACAGCGATGAAGAGATCGCCAGGGCGCTGGGTCACGGCGTGGACATCCTGATCAGCGACGTGCCGCAACAGGCGCTGGCGATGAGGAACGGATGACACGCGCCGCCTCGTTCTGCGCCATCGCGCTCGACCTTGGCACCACCTCGATCAAGGCCGGGCTGCTGGACCGTCACGGCAAGTTGCACAACATCGCGGAACACCCCGCGTCGGCCATCACCATCGACGGCGGGCGCTGCGAGAGCGATGCGCTGGCGTATGCAGCGACAGCCGGGCTGGCGCTTGACGAGTGCCGCGCACAAGCGGGTGGCTGCGTCCCGTTGGGCCTGTGCAGCCAGCGCTCGTCGTTCCTGATCTGGGAACAGGCCGGCGGCCAACCGCTCACCCCGCTGATCTCGTGGCAGGACGACCGGGGCGCGGCAAGTTGCGCCGCATTGCGCGCGCATGAAGAGACGATCCGCGATCTCGGCGGCCTGCCGCTCACCCCCTATTATTTCGCCCCCAAGCTGCGCAAAGTGTTGCAGGACAACCCGGCATGGCTGGCGCGCCTTGAACGCGGCGAACTGCTTGCCGGTACGCTGGACACTTTCCTGATCTGGCGCTGGACTGGCGGCAGGCATTTTGTGACCGACGAATCCATGGCCGCGCGCACTTTGCTGATGGATATCCGCCGGCAGCAATGGTCGCCCGCACTCTGCGACCTGTTCGGCATTCCCGCCGGCATCCTGCCGCGCATCGCGCCCTCCGCCGGGATGGATCTGGAGTTCGACAATGGCCTGAGGTTGCGAGCCAGCCTGGCGGACCAGTCCGCCGCGCTGGTCGCCTCCATTGCCGCCGACGGCAGCGAAGCGCTGGTCAACCTCGGCAGCGGCGGGTTCGTCGCACGTTTCCTGCGTGCGGGCGGCACAGTGCCCGATGGCTACCTGCAAACGCTGGCGTACCGGGACGGCGCCGGGGAAACGCATTTCGCCAGCGAAGGCACGCTCAACTCCATCGCCGTCGCGCTCGCCCCCTACCCGTTCGGCGAATGCCGCTCCGGGGAGCTGGCAACAGACGGGATATTCTGCCTGGCCGAACCCGGCGGACTGGGCGCGCCGTATTTCAGGGGTGACCTGAGAGTGACGTTCTCCGGCCCGGTCGAACACCTGCCGCAACGCCGTATCGCCGCGCTGCTGATGGAAGCGATCATCTTCCGCGTGACGCGGATGCTGGAAGACTTTCACCGCGATTCCGCCATCGGACGCGCCTGTCTTTCTGGCGGGCTGTCCGGATCGGACTGTCTGCAGCAAGGCATCGCCCGATGTGCCCCGTGCGCCGTGTACCGCCTTGACCAGAACCAGTCCAGCCTGCTGGGAGCGGCGCTGCTCGCGGCGGGGATGGCGCCTGCAGGGCACGGCAAAGGCGACAGGATAGCGGTCCCGGACGACACGGGCGCACTGCCGGAAAAATACCGCCGCTGGAAAGTGTGGCTGGACGGATTGCTGGCTTCCCGGTAGCGCGCCTTCCCTGCCGCCCACCGGCGCTTCAGTCTCTGCTTTTCCGGCACGGGACGTTCCGTTATGATGACCGCACAAGACGCGCCCGCCCGTCAGCATCCAGAGCAGGAGACCCACCATGTTTTCCCTGAACGATATCTTTGGCGAAAAACCGGATCACCCGATGTACGACATGAAGGAGGCGCGCAAACTGCTCGCCGACCTGCCGAAGGACGATGCGTTCAAGGCGCTGGACGAACTCGCGTCCTGGCTGTCGTCGGTCAAGGATGCGCAGGGCTACACCCCCATGCTGCGCACCGAGATCATCATGCTGCTGGACGAGACCGGCCAGCCGCTGCATGCCGAACTGCTGCGCCTGTATCTCGGTGAACCGCATCTGCAGGATTTCAAGGGCAAGCACTTGTGGGATGGTCTGCACGGTTTCTCCAAAGTGCTGGCCGAAGCCTATGAAGCCTGCGTGCAGCAATATCGCAGCGCGGAAAAGACACCCTGGGACCTCAAGGAGATCATGCCGGTCATCTGCGTCCGCCTGCTGCGCGCCACTGCCGAACAGATGAAACTGGAGATGATGCATTACATCGCTATCGAGCAATCGGTCTGGAGCCGAATGTTCGAATGCTACCGCTTCGCCGCGGACAGCCAGTTCGACAACATGGTCTACCCCTATCCCAGACATGTCATCCATACCAGCCCGCAGCGCGAATTGCTGCGCGCGCTGATGCTCGACGTCTCCTCTCCCGGCACGCTGGCGCCGGACCAGATCGAGGTGACTTTCCGCATCGCCGGCCGCATGGTCAGTTTCTTCGACCTCAAGGAATCGCCCGATCCCGACTGCCCCTACTGCATCGACCTGTCCAGGCCGTCGGCGCCGATGCGCGCGGGCAGCGATCTCACGGTCACGCCGACCACGCGCTACTTCGGGGCGGTCAGGGCCATCCCCAAGATCGCGGGCATCATCGAACAGAACGAGCACGGGATGATCCAGCGTGAGCAGCGCTTCGGCAGCGAGTTCACCCCGTCGGGCAAACTGACCGTACTCAAGCATCTGCAAACATACTGGAGCGAAGACCCTCCGCAGCGACACCATGAACGCAGGCAGATCGACACCGTTGTCGATGTGGTCCACAGCTTCAGGACGATCAGCCAGTTGGTGACGCGCCTCGACCTGGACACGATGACGAACCTGTCCGAGAAAGATGCCGCCGGCCTGAAGAAACGCTCCGGCATCGGCCTCGCTTCGATCAAGGAGGATCTCGATTACGACATGGAAGAATGGCACATCCTGGATGCAAGCCTGGACGGCATGGGCGGGACGATCCCGAGGGACGGCGGCGCGTGGGTCAAGATCGGCGACCTGTGCGGGCTCAAGCCGAAGAACACACCGTTATGGTGGGTCGGCCTGATCCGGCGCCTGCAAACCGACCTGCAGGGTACGGTGCATGCAGGCATCGAGATCATCGCCAAGAAACCCCTGTCGGTATGGTTGCGTACCCTCGGCAAGGAAAGCGAGAAAGTCTCCAACTGGGAGAGCAGCTCCGGCTCGTTCGATTACGATTACCTGCCGGCCATCCTGTTGCCCGACGCGAACAATTCCTATGCGCATGCCACGATGCTGATCGAATCCGGCGTCTTCGTTCAGGACACCATCTACGAAATGATGCTGGGAGAAAAGAGCCGCAACATCAAGCTCACCGAACTGATGGAAGAAGGGGAAGACTTCGAGCGTGCCGGCTTCCAGTGGCTCCCGTCCGCCCAGAAATGAACCGGGGCACACGCAAACAAAAAGGCCAGCCTCGCGGCTGGCCTTTTGCCTGTTACTGCGGGCGATCAGGCGCGCTTCTTGAACTCGTTGGTGCGCGTATCGATCTCGATCCTGTCGCCGATCTCGATGAACGCCGCGACCGGCAGTTCGAAACCGGTGTTGATCTTGGCCGGTTTCATCACCTTGCCGGAAGTGTCGCCGCGCACTGCCGGCTCGGTGTAGATCACTTCGCGCACGATGGTGTTCGGCAATTCCACGGAGATCGCCTTCTCGTTATAGAACACCACTTCGCACGGCATGCCGTCCTCGATGTAGTTGATCGCGTCGCCCATGCTCTCGGCTTCGATCTCGTACTGGTTGTACTCTTCGTCCATGAACACGTACATCGGGTCGGCAAAGTAGGAGTAAGTGCATTCCTTGCGATCCAGGATGATGTTGTCGAACTTGTCGTCCGCGCTATAGACGGCTTCCTTTGCCTGCTCGTTGAGCAGGTTCTTCATCTTCATCTTGACCACCGAGCCGCTACGGCCGGAACGGCTGTATTCAGCCTTCAGCACGACCATCGGGTCGCTGCCGATCATCACGACATTGCCGGCGCGAAGTTCTTGTGCGGTTTTCATGTTTGCTGCCCCTCAATTTTCGAAGGCGCGCATTCTACCGATTTTCCGCGAAAAATCCAGCAGATTCAAAGCCTGATCGTTCCATGCCAGTTCCCGCGCCCAGGCCTGGGCGCGGCGCCCCAGCTCGCCCCGTGCCGCCACGAAAGCGGGCCATGCCTGCCATGCCTTGCCCTCATCGTTCCATTCCTTCCACAATCCCTGCATCGCGCGGCTCGACTCCGCGCCAAGCGAAGCGCCATAAAGCCCCAGGAAAGCCTGCAATTTGTCCCAGTGCACCGCATCGTGCTGCGGGTAGATCTGCCAGATGAACGGCTTGCCCGCCCATTGCGCCCGCACGCATGAATCCTCGCCGCGCACGAAATTGACATCGCATGCCCACAGCAATTCGTCGTAGCGATCCTGTTCGACGAACGGCAACACGCGTACTGTCAGATTGCCGCGCGAATAGTTGCCCCTCTCCCCCGGCCCCTCTCCCGCAAGCGGGCGAGGGGAATCTATAGACGCGACTTCTCCGAAGTATTGCCTGACCTGCGGCAGGATGCGGCCTTCCGGCACCAGGCACAGCACCGGGTCCCCGCCCTGGGCCCAGACATCGAGCAGGCCGCCGACTGCCGCATTCTCGTACGCGAACAGCGACACCTTGAGCGTTCCCGAGCGCGGCATCTCCATGCCCATGCCCTGCCAGAACGTACGTTGCAGGCCGGCATCGTTCTGGAATTTGTCGCGGCGCACCATCAGGTCGCGCTCCAGCAGCAGGCCGCCGGTTTTCCGGGTAAATCCGGGGAAAAAGAAATGTCTGGTCAACGGCAGGTTGGGGTGCGGCGAAGGCAGCTGATGGCAGTCCTCGACCCAGCTTTCCGCGCTCAGGTATTCGAGATTCAGCCAGACCGGCTTGTGGCGTTGCGCCGCCATTGCCGCGACATAGCGTTCCGGCAATTTGCAGGCGAACGCCTCGATGACCAACTCGGCGGGTATCACATCTGGAAGTTTCTCATCTCCCTTGACTCCCTCTCCCCCATCCCCTCTCCCGCAAGCGGGAGAGGGTGGCCGACAGGCCGGGAGAGGGGGGAATGCGTCAGCAATCCAGCGCCGCACTTCCACGCCGCGGCAATGCTGCGCCTCCCGCGTCACATCGGCTTCCGGGCACAGCATGGCAAAGCTGTGCAGGTCGTCCACCCACAACCGCACCCGCAAGCCGTGTTCTTTTGCCAATATTCGCGCCAGCCGCCAGCTCACGCCGATGTCACCGTAGTTGTCCACGACATTGCAGAATATGTCGCAGCTTGCCGGCCTGGAAAATTTATCTATCTTCATATTGGCACGATCACGCCCGTCTCATCGGCGGCTATGGGTACTGTAAACATAATCCCTGAGATCGGCGACCTGCCTGTTCATGCGCCACAGGACGCCCTGGAAACTGCGTCTCATTCCCCGCGCCACGCGACTCATCATCAGCGGATACGACTCGGCCATGACGTCGAACCGGCTCTTGTTCATGCTCAGGATGACCGCGTCCCCGGACGCATAGAATCTCGCATCGGCATCGCTGACGGAAAAACCGCCCAGATCCGTCATGTCGCCCGGGACCAGCGTGCAGACCGTAGCTTCGCCCACCCCGCACGGGACCTTCACCTTGATGTTGCCGTCCGCCAGGATGGACAGGTTGTCGCACTCCCCGTCTTGCGGCGCCCCGATCGCCTCGCCGGATTTATACGCCCTGGCCTCGAACATGCCCGCGATGCGCTTGAGTTCCGCATCGTTCAATCCGCCGGTAACGGCGGAGGCCTGCAAAGTATCGATCACTGTAGTCATTCTATCCTCCGTGAAAACGCCCGCTTCAGGCATAGCTTTGTATGGAAGTCACAACAGGGAGCACGACGACGAAAGATGCAACGCCGACCACTGCCCAGCGTACCAGTCGGGCGATCATTTCAGTTGCTTTCGTACAGGTCTTTTTCATTTTTTCCTCACTCGTCAAAATTATCGCTACCAGACACTCGTCACGGCGAACAAAGTGTTGCGCCATCACGATTGCTGCGCACTTTGCCAGAACGGCGCGGCGATTCAAAACCAGACTGACGGGCGGAAAACGAAAAAACCGGGCGGCCGGCCACGACCGACGAGCGGAGGAAAAACGGGAATGAACGCAACGGGGATTTTTACCGGAATTCGGCCGTCAGCGGCGCTTATTCGGTATGCAATGCCTCCACCGGGTCGAGCCGGGCGGCGCGCCGCGCCGGCATCACGCCGGCCAGCAGGCCGATGGTGACCGCGCTCAATTCGGCCAGCGCGGCGAACAGCCAGGGCGTATGCACCGGCAACGCCGGGAACAGCCAGTGCAGAACCTGGGCGATGCCGACCCCGAGCGCCAGCCCGGCCAGACCACCCAGCGCGGATAGCAGGATCGCCTCGCCGAGGAACAGCGTCAGCACCTGCCGTTCCCTTGCCCCCAGCGCGCGCAACAGGCCGATCTCGGTGGTGCGCTCGGTGACCGCCATGGTCATGATGGTCAGGATGCCGACCCCGCCCACCAGCAGCGAGATGCCGCCCAGCGCACCCACCGCGAAAGTGATCACATCCAGCACCGAACCCAACACCTCGAGCGCCTGTTCCTGCGAGATCAGCGTGAAATCCTCGCGCCCGTGCCGCTCGATCAGGCGCTCGGTGATCAGCCGCGTGACCGTGGCAAGATCGGCGCTCGGGCGATAACGCACGTTGATCTCCATCAACCCCGGACGGTTGAACAACTCCATCGCGCGCGCGACCGGGATGAACACGGCGTCGTCCATGTCCAGCCCGAGTATCTGCCCCTTGGGCTCCATCACGCCGATGACGCGGTAGCGCTGTCCGCCGATGCGCAGATAACTGCCGAGCGGATTCTGTCCGCCGAACAGCTCCTGGTTGACCCTGGACCCCAGCACCACCTGAGCGCGCGCCTGCTCGTTGTCCTCGTCCGTCCAGAAACCGCCGCTCTGCACCTTCATGCTGAAAGTCGTGGCGAAGTCGCGCCCCTCGCCGAACACGGTCGCACGGCGCGTCTTGCCGTTGGCGCGCAGGTCGGAATTGCCCATCAGGCCGGGATTGACGCTCTCGACATAAGGCAGGCGGCGCAATGCGTCCGCATCGTCCAGCGACAGCGGCCGGACCGAACCCAGGATGCCCACATTACCGCCCTGCATCTGGGTCTTGCCCGGCTGGATCGAAGTGATGTTGGTACCGAACTGCGAGAACTCCGCCAGCACGAACTGGTGCAACCCTTCGCCGATGGAGGTGAGCAGGATCACCGCCGTGATGCCGACCGCGATGCCCAGCCCGGTCAGGAAGCTGCGCATCCGGTAGGACAGGAAGCTGGAGGTGGTCAGGCGGATCAGGTCGGGAAGTAACATCTCAGGAACACCGGTTCATGACCTGGCCAATGCCAGCACCGGATCGAGCTGGGCTGCACGCCGCGCCGGCCACACGCTGAACAGCACCCCGGTGCCGAGCGACGTGGCGATCGCCGCCAGTACCGCCCACCAGGGTGCAGCCACCGGCAGCGACGGATAGAGATGCGCGATCACCATGATCCCCGCCTGCCCGAGCACCAGACCCACCGCGCTGCCGATGCCGGACAGCAGGATCGCCTCGGCCAGGAACAGGTTGCGTATCTGCCCGGCGGGCGCGCCCAGCGCCTTGAGCAGACCGATCTCCCTGACGCGCTGCGACACGGCGATCAGCATCACGTTCATGATCAGGATGCCGGCCACCGCAAGACTGATCGCGGCGATGCCGCCCACCGCCAGCGTCAGCGCGCGCAGGATACGGTCGAAGGTGGCCAGCACCGCGTCCTGCGTGATCACCGTCACATCCTTCTCGCCGTTGTGCCGCTGGAACATGATCTGCTCCACATCATGCTTGGCCTGCTCGATGGTGTCGCGGCTCTTCGCCTCGACCAGGATGCGGAACAGGCCCGAGGTATTGAACAACTGATGCGCCGACGCCACTGGAACGATCACCAGTTCATCGGTGCGCATCCCCATCGATTCGCCCTGCGCGGCCAGCACGCCGATGACGCGGAAGCGGCGGTCACCGAGACGCACCCACTGGCCGATGGGCTGTTCATTGCCGAACAGCTCGCGCCGGAGCTGGTTGCCCAGCACGCATACCGATGCGCTCTCGCGGATATCGCCCGGCGGCAGGAACTCCCCCATCCCCATGCTCATGTGGCGCACCTCGAGCAGGTTATGCGTCGAACCCAATATGATCGCCTCGCGGTTCAGCGCATCGCGTGAAAGGGTGGCCGTACCGACGGTCAGCGGCGCGATACGTTTGACGGAACGGCTGCGCAACACCGCCTCGGCATCGTCTAGCGAGATCTCGCGCGGGATCTGCCCCAGCAGCATGCCCGGGCCGACGCCGGCCGTCTCGGTGCGCCCCGGCAGGACGATCACCAGATTGGTACCCAGCGAAGAGAACTGGTCGACCACATAGCGGCGCGCACCCTCGCCCAGCCCGGTCAGCACCATGACGGCCGCCACGCCGATGGACATCGCCAGGATCATCAGCAGGGTACGTGCGCGACTGCCGCGCAGACTGCCGGAAGCGAGCTGCGCGACGTCGATCATCCTCATGTGCTGCGCCCGGTCTCGCTGACGATCTGCCCGTCCACCATGTGCAACTGCCGGTGGGCGCGGCTGCCGATCACCGGGTCGTGCGTCACCATGATCAGCGCGACCTGCTGTTCGAGCAGCGCTTCCAGCAGGTTGATCACTTCCTTGCCGGTGGCCTGGTCAAGATTGCCGGTCGGCTCGTCGGCCAGCAGCACGGCGGGATGCATGCTGGTGGCGCGGGCGATGGCGACGCGCTGGCGCTGTCCGCCGGAAAGCTGGTCGGGACGATGGTCGGCACGGTCCGTCAGGCCGTAATTCTCCAGCAACTGCGTAACGCGCGCCTTGCGCTCGTCCGGGGAGATGCCGGACAGGATCATCGGCAGTTCGATGTTCATCGCCGCCGTCAGGCGCGGGACCAGATGGAACGCCTGAAACACGAAACCGATCTTTTCGCTGCGCACCCTGGCCTGCTGTTCGTCGTTGAGCGCGCTGACGTTGCCGCCGTCCAGCCGGTAGACGCCCGAACTCGGACGGTCCAGCAGCCCGATCAGGTTGAGCAATGTCGATTTGCCGGAGCCGGACGGCCCCATGATGGAGACATAGTCACCCGCCGCGATGTGCAGGTCGATGCCGCGCAACGCGGCGACCTGCTGGTCGCCGACCGTGAAACTGCGGCTGACTTTCTCGAACTGGATCATCGGCCGCACCGGATCATTGGGCAGGCTTATCCGGTTCCGGTTGCACACGCGCACCGGCCTTCACCCCGGCCCGGTCGAGCGACAGCACGACCCTTTCGCCCTCGTTCAATCCGGACGTGACCTCGGTCTGCTCCCAGTTGGCCAGACCGGTCTTCACCACCCGCTCCTCCAGACTGTCGTCCGATGGCTGGTAAACCAGTACGCGTTTTCCTTCCAGCAGGGTCTGCGTGGGGATGCGCAACACTTTCGGGTGAATCGTATGAACGATCTCGACATCCGCGCTGTAACCGACCAGCAGATTCTCCGCGGTAGGCGGCTCGACGAATTCCACTTCGACTTCCACGGTGCGCGCCTGCTTCTCCATCTCCAGCACATAGGGCGCGACGCGCTTGACCTTGCCCGCGAAAGCCTTCCCCTTGACCGCATCCAGCGTGATGCGCGCCTCCTGACCGACCTTGATGTTGGCCGCATCCACCTCGTCTATCGGCGCGCTGACGAACATACAGCGGTCGTCGATCAGGTCGATCGCGGGCGGCGTCGGGATGCCGGGGGGCGAAGGCGTGGCGTACTCGCCGAGCTCGCCGCTGATATCGGCAATGATGCCGTCGAACGGCGCGCGCAGCACCATGCGCGCCAGTCCGGCACGCGCCACCGCGATGCGCGAGCGCGCCTGCCCGATCTGGCTGTGCGCCGCGTCGCAACCGGCGCGCGCCACCTTGGCGGCGGCCGACTTCTGGTCCAGCCCCTCGGCGGAGATGAAGCCGCGTGCCTGTAACTGGCGCGCGCGCGCGATCTCCTTGTCAGCCAGGTCCGCCTGCACGCAAGCCTGTTTTGCCTGGGTCTGCGCCACGTCGAGCTGCTCCTGCGCAAGCCGCGCCTGCGCCTGCAAATCATCGTTCCACAGTTCCAGCAATACCTGGTTGGCTGCGACGCGCTCGCCCTTCTTCACCAGCAGGTTCGCGATCTGTCCGCCTGCCGGCGGCGCAAGCTTGGCGCGGCGGCATGCCTTGACCGTGCCGGCGCGGGTGTTGCTCACCGTCGCCTCCACCGTGCCGCGCTCGACCTTCGCCAGTTGCACGCGAACCGGGTCTGGGCGCATCAAATACCACGCCGCAACAACCAGCAGGATCACCGCAATGAAATAAGGAAGGTATCTTGAAAGGGGGGGGCGTGCGGGGGCGTGAGAAATGGCCATGCGGGTTCCTCGACAGGGGGGTGGTGCTGGAGAGAGGAATCGAACCTCCGACCTACGCGTTACGAGTGCGTTGCTCTACCAACTGAGCTACTCCAGCCAAAAACGTGGCGATTATAAATGACACACACCGGCTATCGCCAGCGGTATTCCTCCGCGGGCAATGCCTGCGGCCTGCCTTCGATCTCGTTGCACAACAGTTCCGCGCTGGCCAGCGACATGGTCACGCCATAACGGAAATGCCCGCTGTTGGCGTAGAGATTGGCGATGTGCGGATGGCGGCCGATGACCGGGATGTTGTCCGGCGAACCGGGACGGAAGCCTGCCCAGTGCTGCACCGGTTCGACCACCTTCCAGTCCGGGAAGATCGCATGCACGTGCTGCAACAGGCTGGCGCGGGCTTCCGGCGTGGTGGATTTATCGAAACCGACGTCTTCCAGTGTGCTGCCGACCAGCACATGCCCGTCGCGTCGCGGAATGAAATACAGGCTTTCCTGAAGCACGATCGGGGAGAACGGCTGCGCATCGAACTTGAACAGCAATATCTGTCCGCGTATCGGGCGGACGTCCATGCCAAGCGCGTGCTCGCCCAGCAGCGTCTTGCTCCACGCGCCCGCCGTGACGATGAAGGCATCCGCGCCCAGCCTTCCCTGCGTGGTCAGCAACGATGCGACGCGGTCGCCCGCCAACTCGAAACCCAGCACTTCATGCTGCTCAAGGACCGTCCCGCCGAGCATCTCGACGCGCCGGCGCAGCGCGCGCAGCAGGCGCGGGTTGCGCACCTGCGCGACCTCGGGCAACAGCAAGCCGGTATCCGCCGCCTCGACCGGCAGGTGGTCGGCGGGGTTCACATGCCGCAGCGGGAAACGATGCTGTTCACACCAGCGCGTGGCCAGTTCGTCCCGGAACGGCGGCAACACCAGCATGCCGCAGCGCTGGTATTCCGGATCGATGCCGGTGCTGGCCTGCAATCCGGCAACGGCCTCGTCCAGCATCTTCATGCCGCGATGCGCGAGGCGCGTGACCGGTTCGCGATAATCCCACGAGCACAATGGCGACATGATGCCGCCGCCCGCCCAGGAAGCCTCCTGTCCGACCAGGCCGCGCTCGACCAGCGTCACGCGGTAGCCCGCCTGCAACAGGGCTTGTGCGCTGGTCAGGCCGACTGCGCCGGCGCCGACGATCAGGAAGTCTCTTCCCATGGTTCAGGTTTGCAGCGCCTTGGGCAGCGGGAATATGACGTTCTCGACGATGCCCTGCAACTCGGTGATCTCCCCCGCACCCATCTCGTGCAGGCGCGTCACCACATCCTGCACCAGCAGTTCGGGGGCGGATGCACCGGCGGTGATGCCGACGCGCGACTTGCCCGCGAACCATTCCGGCTGCAATCCGCTGGCGTCATCCACCAGATAGGCCGGCACGCCGACGTTCGCCGCGACTTCGCGCAGGCGGTTGGAATTGGAACTGTTCGGCGAGCCCACCACGACCACCACGTCGCATTGCTTGACCAGCAGCTTAACGGCATCCTGGCGGTTCTGCGTGGCGTAGCAAATGTCATCCTTCTTCGGGCCGGTGATGAACGGGAACCGCGCCTTCAGCGCGGCGACGATGCCGGCAGCATCGTCCATCGACAGCGTGGTCTGCGTGACATAGGCAAGGTTCCGCTCGTCGTCCACCTTGAGCGAACCGACCTGCGCGGGCGATTCCACCAGATACATGCCGCCCTCGCTCTGCCCCATCGTGCCTTCCACCTCGGGATGCCCGGCATGGCCGATCATGACGACCTCCTTGCCCTGCTCGCGCAACCGCGATACCTGGATATGCACCTTGGTGACCAGCGGGCAGGTCGCGTCGAACACGGTAAGGTTGCGCGCCTCGGCTTCGCTGCGCACCGATTGCGGGACGCCATGCGCGCTGAATACCAGGATGCTGCCGGGCGGCACATCGGCCAGGTCTTCGATGAAGATCGCCCCCCTGTTGCGCAGACTGTCCACCACGAACTTGTTGTGCACCACTTCGTGGCGCACGTAGACCGGCGCGCCATGCAGCGCCAGCGCCCTTTCGACGATGGTGATGGCGCGGTCCACGCCGGCGCAGAAACCGCGCGGGTTAGCCAGCAGCAGATCCATGTCTTTTCTCCGTAAAGCCGTCCCACAGCAACAGGAACGCGCCGCAGGTGATCGCGGAATCGGCCAGATTGAATGCGGGGAAATAATGTTCGTCCCAGTGGAAATGCAGGAAGTCCACCACGTAACCGTATGCGATGCGGTCGATCAGATTGCCCAGCGCACCGCCCAGGATCAGGCTCAGCGCCAGCGCGAACAGCGGCTGGGCGGCATGCTTGCGCAACAACGCCACGATCCACACCGACGCGGCCACCGCGATACCGCTGAACAGCCAGCGCTCCATCCCGCCGGCATCGCTCAGGAAGCTGAACGCGGCACCGGTGTTATGCGCCAGCACCAGGTCGAACACGCCCAGCACGGCAACGCTTTCACCATAGGCAAAACTGCTGGTGATCCATATCTTGCTGATCTGGTCCAGGATGATGACCAGCGCGCTCAAGCCGAGCCAGCGCGACAACTCCCCTCGCCCGCTTGCGGGAGAGGGGGTGGGGGAGAGGGTATTCATGCGCTTACCCTCCCTCTGCGCTTAGTCATTCCCGCGCAGGCGGGAATCCAGTCAATTGAACAAGCCCCGCCTGGCGGGACGATCTGGCCTTGTCCGCTACGCGGAATTTCTTGAATGCTGGATTCCCGCCTGCGCGGGAATGACGGGTTATGCATATTGGCGCTTCTCGCCGCTGCCGTGCAGGTTGCTCACGCAGCGACCGCACAATACCGGGTGCTGCGCGTCCGCGCCGACATCCTCGCGGTAATGCCAGCAGCGACCGCATTTTTCGTGCAGGCTGGCGGAGACATCGACACGCTGTTCCGCCTCGCTCGCGACGCGATGCACCGTGGCGCGCGAGGTGATGAACACGAAGCGCAAATCGTCGCCCAGGCGCGCCAGCGTTTCGTAGTCGTCGCCCGCAGCATACACGTCCACCTCGGCAGCCAGCGCCGAGCCGATCAGTCCGGCGGAACGCGCCTCTTCCAGTTGCTTGTTGACCCGGCCGCGCCAGTCCGTGATCGCCTGCCAGTCCGCGGACAGGCCGGAGTCGTCCTGCGGCAGCGCGTACCACTCGCCGATGAACACGCTCTCGTCCTTCCCGCCCAGCACCGCCCATGCTTCCTCTGCGGTAAAGCTCAGCACCGGCGCCATCAGCCGCACCAGGCTGTGCGCGATGTGGTACAGCGCATTCTGCGCGGAACGGCGCGCGATGGAATCCGTGCCGGCGGTATACAGGCGGTCTTTCAGGATATCCAGATAGAAACCGCCCAACTCCTCGGAACAGAATGTCTGCAACCGGTAGACGATCTGGTGGAACTCGTATCTTTCGTAATCCGCCCGCACTTCTGTCTGCAGGCGATGCATCAGTTCCAGCGCGTGGCGGTCGATCTCCAGCCATTGACCGGGCGGCAGCGCATGTTTGCCGTGGTCATAATCCGACGTGTTCGCCAGCAGGAAACGCAACGTGTTGCGGATGCGGCGGTAGCCATCGGTCACGCGCTTCAGAATCTCGTCCGAGATGGTCAGTTCGCCGGAATAGTCGGTCGAAGCCACCCACAGGCGCAGGATGTCCGCGCCCAGCGTATCGAGGATCTTCTGCGGCGCGATCACGTTGCCCTTGGACTTGGACATCTTGTGCCCGCTGCCGTCCACCACGAAACCGTGCGTCAGCAGCGCCTTGAACGGCGCGCGCCCGTCGATCGCGCAACCGGTCAGCAGGCTGGACTGGAACCAGCCGCGATGCTGGTCGGAACCTTCCAGATACAGGTCGGCGGGCGAACCCAGCTCCTCGCGGCGGCGCAACACCGCCGCATGCGTCGTGCCGGAATCGAACCACACGTCCAGCGTATGGGTGAGTTTCTTGTAATGCTCGGCATCATCGCCCAGCACATCCACCGAGTTCAGGCTGAACCACGCCTCGATGCCGGATCGTTCGACCAACTTCGCGACCTGCTCCAGCAGTTCCGGCGTGCGCGGATGCAGTTCCCCGGTCTCCCTGTGCACAAAGAACGGCATCGGCACGCCCCAGTTGCGCTGGCGCGACACACACCAGTCCGGACGGTTGCGGATCATCGCCTCGAGCCGCGCGCGTCCCCAAGCGGGGAAGAACTGCGTCGCCTCGACGGCACGGTTCGCCAGCGCGCGCAGGCTCTCGCCAGCGTGCTGCAGGCGCGCCGCGCCATGCTTGCGCTTGTCCTGTATCAGTGCTTCGGCATCCCTCTCCCCCAACCCCTCTCCCGCTGGCGGGAGAGGGGGGAGCGAAGCGGAAGGAGAGGATTGGTCCATCCCGATGAACCACTGCGGCGTGGAACGGAAGATGATCGGCGTCTTGTGTCGCCAGCAATGCGGGTAGCTGTGCTGCACCTTTTCCATCTGTAGCAGGTGGCCGCTGTCCTGCAATGCCGCGATCACCACGTCGTTGGCTTTCCAGACGAACATGCCGCCGACCAGCGGCATGTCGGCAAGGAACTTGCCGTCGTCGCCGACCGGATTATCGACCGGCAGGTCGTATCTCTGGCCGACGAAGTAATCGTCCAGACCGTGCGCCGGCGCGGTATGCACCAGGCCGGTACCCGCTTCCAGCGTGACGTGGTCGCCGCAGATGACCGGCACGATGCGCTCGTACAGCGGGTGCTGCAACGGCAGTAATTCGAGCGCCGCGCCCTTGCATCGCCCGACCGTTTCGCCGTCCAGCCGATAGCGCTGCAAACAGCTTTCCATCAGTTCGGCGACCAGCAGCAGATAGCCCTTCTCGGTCTTCACCAGACAATATTCATGTTCGGGATGCACGCTCACCGCCTGGTTGGCGGGCAGCGTCCACGGCGTGGTGGTCCAGATCACCGCGTACGCCCTCGCATCGCCCGGCAGCGATACGCCGAACGCATTTTCCAGCGCATGCTTGTCCTTCACCTCGAAGCCGACGTCGATCGCCGCCGAGGTCTTGTCCTCGTATTCCACTTCCGCCTCGGCCAGCGCGGACTGGCAATCCAGGCACCAGTTCACCGGCTTGCGCCCCTGGTACAGATAGCCGCGCTGATGGATGACGCCGAGCGCGCGGATGATGTCGGCCTCGGTGCGGTAGTCCATGGTCAGGTAGGGACGGTCCCAGTCGCCCAGCACGCCGAGGCGGACGAAGTCCTTCTTCTGGCGCTCGATCTGTTCTTTTGCATAGGCGCGGCACAGTTCGCGGAATTGCGCGGGCGGGATCGCCTTGCCGTGTTTCTTTTCCACCTGCAACTCGATCGGCAGGCCGTGGCAATCCCAGCCCGGCACATAGGGCGCATCGTAGCCGTCCAGCGTCTTGCTCTTGACGACGATGTCCTTGAGGATCTTGTTCACCGCATGGCCGATGTGGATGTCGCCATTGGCATACGGCGGGCCGTCGTGCAGGATGAACTTTCCTTTCGGCGCGTTGCTGCGCGCTTCGCGGATGCGCTGGTAGCGTTGTTGCGCCTGCCATTGCGCCAGCATCTGGGGCTCACGTTTGGCAAGATCGCCGCGCATCGGGAACGGTGTGTCCGGCAGGTTCAGGGTGTCTTTATAGTCAGTCATATGTCGGTAATCGGTTACGTCGGACAATCATTCGTATTGCTCAAACCACTCCCTGGCATGCTTCACATCCAGCGCGATATGCCGCACCAGCGTCTCCACATCGGGATACTTCTCCTCATTGCGCAGCTTGCGCAGGAACTCCACGCGCAAGTGCCTGCCGTAAACCTGCTGAGCGAACTCGAACAGATGCACCTCCAGCACCGGCTTCGCATCCTGTTTCACGGTCGGCCGGACGCCCAGGCTTGCCACGCCCTGGAGAATGCCCAGCTCCTCGGCATGCACCCGCACCACGAAGATGCCGGCCAGCGGCGGCAGGTTGTGCTTCATCTGGATGTTCGCGGTCGGGAAACCGAGCTTGCGCCCCAGGCCGTCGCCGCGCACCACCCTGCCACTGATGCTGTAGGGACGCCCCAGATACCGGTGCGCGTCGTGCAGTTGTCCGATTGCCAGTGCCGCACGGATCTCGGTGCTGGAGATGCGCACGCCGTCATGCATCACGCTATGCATCGCCTGCACGGCGAAACCGCGTTGCGCGCCGACCTTTTCCATCATCGCAAAATCGCCGGTACGCCCCTTGCCGAAACGGAAGTCGTCGCCGATCAGCACAAAACCGGCATGCACTTTTTCATGCAGCGCATGGATGAAATCCGCTGCGTCCATCCGCGCGAGGCGCTCGTCAAAACGGCATATATGCACGCGATCCAGCCCCATCGTCTCGAACAGCTCGAGCTTCTCGCGCAGGCTGGTCAGCCGCGCCGGCGCCTGGTGCGGCGTGAAATACTCGCGCGGGTGCGGCTCGAAGATCACTACTGCCGTGCCCAATTCGCGCGCTTGAGCAATCGTGCGCAACTCTCCCAGCAGCGCCTGATGGCCGAGATGTACCCCGTCGAAATTGCCGATGGTGACCGCAACAGCTTGTGTGTCGGGAGAATGGAGTCCGCGTAGAATCTGCATAGGGGCGGGATTATACCGTGAGATGATTGGACAACGCATATCCGAACAGGAGGAAAACAACATGCTGGAATATCCGCAAGTGGCACTGGACTTCATGAACCGCGACCATGCGGAATTCGTCGTGCTGCGCGAAAAACTGCTGGACCGGCTGGCGCACCACGCAGCAGACGACGAGGTGGACGCGCTGCTCGGCGAACTGCTGGAACACACCCGGCGGCACTTCGCCGAAGAAGAGCGGCAGATGCAGGAGGCCCGCTTCCCGCCCTACCCGATGCACAAGGGCGAACACGACAGCGTGCTGTCCGGCATGACCGGACAGATCGAACGCTGGCAGCGGGAACGCGATGCCGCCGCGCTACGCGACTGGCTGGATTGCGCCGTAGGTGACTGGTTCGTCCAGCACGTCCGCACGATGGATTTCGTCACAGCAGGATTCATCGAAATGAAGCGCAAAACGGGCTGAATTCCATCAGCCCCTGCTTCATTCCGATTGTCGCGCCGCTGGGGCGGTCACAATCCTGAAACATACAACCCGTACCATGTCACCTGGAAATACATCCCGCAGGCACACCGTCCCGAATCGCCTCTTTGAACTTTTTCCCTGATTTACCTTCCAATCAGCCCGCGAACTTGGATAACCGTCGTCTATGGCATCCATATCCGCTATTTGCATACACAACAGAAAGAGCAGAACACCATGTTTCAAAAAGGTAATTATGACTTCGAATGTCAGTTGGCAACTTATGTTGCTACTGAACTGACAGCGGAGACCGAAAACAAACCGACTGGCAATAATGAGACCAGAGATGAAAGGGCCCAGCCCGAAGGGAACAACCACGCCCAAAAGTCGTAGATCAAATCAAAGTCACCATCCCGGTGAATTGCCGACAATTCACCAATCGCTCCCAACTGCACTCGCCCCCTCTCCCCTTCACCATTGCACCCCGCACTCAAAGCGGCACAATGTAGAAGGCTATCCCCTTAACTGGCGTACCGGATAAATCCATGCATCAGGCAGGTGGTTTTTAAGAGGAAAGGGCGGCTTCCGACACTAAGCGGACAAAGATTAGAGGGGAAATCTGTCAGCGTGACGGTCTCGTGCTAACCCGAAGCGGGCCTCAGGAAACCTTTTCATAAAACCGAATCTGATTGCGACCAGACTCTTTGGCAAGATACAGCGCATCATCCGCCCACTCTAAAATTTCCTCTTGACTGTATTCATGGTTGACAAACAACACCACTCCGATACTCGCAGTACATTGATGCTTGACTGTGGTGTCTGTACTTCCATCAGTGCTTACAGCGAGCAAGTATGGTTCATATAAGGTAGAGCGAATTTTTTCAGCAATCCTGTAGGCTTCCGTGATCGACTTTGATTTACCCGCATCCAATTCGCTCAGAACGACCACAAATTCATCACCACCGAATCGCGCCACCGTATCCATTTCCCGCACGCAACCCCGCAGTCGATTGGCGGCTTCCATCAACAAAAGATCTCCTACCCTATGCCCGTGCTCATCATTCAACGGCTTGAAGTTATCCAAATCAATGAACATCAACGCACCATAGCAGCCACTTCGTTTGCTGGAGGACATGGCCTGACTTAATCGATCTTGAAGTAAGCGGCGATTGGGTAATTTGGTCAGCGCGTCATAAAATGCGAATTGTTGAATTTTCTCCTGGTCGTTCTTTTGCTCTGTAATGTCCTGGTAGATTCCCAGTAGACCGATCGTCTCACCCTTTGAATTTTTCAAAGGAACTTTGGAAGTGCTAAGCCAAATGATGTTACCCGATGGTGTAGACTGAGGCTCCTCATAGTTGAGTTTCGCCACGCCCGATTCCATCACTGCTCTGTCATCTTCACGATACATATCGGCCTGGGCAGACCATCCAAGTTGATAATCATCTTTGCCGATAACATCGTCCGGTTGCTCGCTTCCGCTATCTTTGGCGAAAATCGTATTACAGCCAAGGTAACGTAAATCCTTGTCTTTCCAGAAAACCCGTATCGGTGCAGTTTCGATGATCGTTGCAAGCAAGTTTCTTGAGTTCAACAATTCTGCCGCTGACAATTCGCGCTCAACTTGTCGCCGATAAAAGAAATATCCCGCGATGAACAAGAAAAACGCCACAACGGGAATGAGGTACTTGAGTATGTCATTCAGACCGACTTCCTTGACCTCGTAGGCTCCGAACCACTGGTCGTATAACTCCTGATATGTTCCGCTGGATTTGGTTAAAGCAAATCCATCGTTTATTTGTTCCAATAGCTTGGATCGCCCTTCCGCTACGGCAAATGAGAATTTCTGCGAAAAACCGGCTTTCACTTTAAGCGGTTCAACATTAGTCAAACCCATTTTTTGCAAGGTCTGCATTCCGGCCAGTTTGCCCAGCAACATGGCATCGTACTTGCCGGAAGATAACAATTTCATTCCTTCGGCTGCGGTATCCACCAGCACCAATTGCTTTCCCCATCCTTTAGATACTGCGTAGTCATGGGCCAGATCGGCATTAAGGACGATGATTTTCTTTGCTGCCAGGTCATCTTCAGTTCGGATATTTGTGTCGCCCTTGCGCACAAAAATAGCGCCGTGAACTACGACGTGAGGAACAGTGAAATCGGCAAAATGGTGTCGTTCTTCCGATTGTGCGAGATTGATGAGGACATCAATCCTCCCCTCCTTGAATTCTTGAAGGAGTCGGTGAAATGGCAGCACTCGGATGGTGTAGTTTAGGCCAGCCTCTGCTGCAACAGCCTTCCAAAGATCAACAGTAAAGCCACCTGCCGTCTCATCGGTTATTCCTGTTGCAAAGGGCGGATAGTCTTGCTCGCTGCCAATGACCAGAGTGGCTTTTTCCGGCTGTATGAATTGATGTGAAACTTCAGGAAGGGGATTGGACTTTTCGGTCGTCGCAAGAGCGGCATCGCAAATTACAAACGCAAAAAAAACAGAAATGACAACAGATGTCAAAAAGGCGATTGCTCCCCCCTCTTTATTTGCACACATAGCCTTTATAGAAAACTTTTTTTATTGTCAGCAGTAGAACTCTACTCTTTCAAGTCAAACAAAAAAACTTACTGGATTGGTGGGAATAAATACGAAATCGCGAATAGCTTGTTTTGGCCGATTGTACTCGTTCGGCATTCTGCTCGTCGTATGACCGCAAATGGCACTAACCCGACCATCCGCACAAGAATCGTCCATCCACTTGGCTGTCATTCCAGGTCTGGTGCAGCCGTAGATCATATCTGCCGCCACTCTCCCTGCCCGATCCCGTCCAGCGTCCAGTCGCCGATGCGATAGCGGATCAGGCGCAGGGTCGGGCAACCCACCGCCGCCGTCATGCGCCGCACCTGGCGGTTGCGTCCTTCGCGGAGGGTGAGCGATATCCAACTGGTGGGGATGGCCTTGCGGAACCGCACCGGCGGGTCGCGCGGCCACAGGTTTTCGGGCTCATCCATCAGCCCGGCTTCGGCAGGCAGGGTCAGACCGTCATTGAGTTGCACGCCGCGCCGCAGTTTTTCCAGCGCGCCTTCGTCGGGGATGCCTTCCACCTGCACCCAGTAGGTCTTGGGCAATTTATGTTTGGGATCGGTGATGCGGTGCTGCAACTTGCCGTCGTCGGTCAGCAACAACAGGCCTTCGCTGTCGGTATCCAGCCGTCCTGCGGGATAAACCTCGGGAACGGCGATATAATCCGCCAGCGTCGGATGTGCGCCGTCCTTGCTGAACTGGCAGATCACGCCATAGGGTTTGTTGAACAGCAGGATGCGACTCATCTCAACCTTTCATTACTCCGGACACCATCATGACCACCGCAAAGATCATCTACACCCTGACCGATGAAGCGCCGCGTCTGGCGACCTACTCGTTGCTTCCCATCATACAGGCCTACACCAAGGCAGCCGGCGTCACCGTCGAGACCAGCGACATCTCGCTGGCCGGGCGTATCCTGGCAACTTTCCCCGAGAGATTGACCGCCGCACAGAAGGTCGCGGACGGCCTGGCCGAACTGGGCGCGCTGACGCTGAAACCGGAAGCGAACATCATCAAGTTGCCGAACGTCAGCGCATCGGTCCCGCAACTGAAGGCGGCGATCAAGGAACTGCAATCGCAGGGCTACGATATTCCCGACTTCCCCGAGAATCCGCAGAACGATGCCGGGAAAGAGATCAAGGCCCGCTACGGCAAGGTGCTCGGCAGTGCGGTGAACCCGGTGCTGCGCGAGGGCAACTCCGACCGCCGCGCCGCCGCTTCGGTCAAGCAGTTTGCGCGCAAGCATCCGCACCGCATGGGCAAGTGGGAGCAGACCTCGAAGACCCGTGTGGCGCACATGACCGGCGGCGATTTCTACGGCAGCGAGAAGTCCGTGACCGTGCCGGAAGCCGTCAGCACCCGCATCGAGTTCGTCGGCAAGGACGGCAGGGCCACCGTGCTTAAAGACAAGCTGAATCTCAAGGCGGGCGAGATCATCGACGCCGCCGTGATGAGCCGCAAGGCATTGCGCGCGTTCTACGCCGAGCAGATCAAGGCAGCGAAGCAGGAGGACGTGCTGCTGTCGCTGCACCTGAAGGCCACCATGATGAAGGTGTCCGATCCCATCATGTTCGGCCATGCGGTGTCGGTATTCTTCCGGAAGGTGTTCGACCAGCACGGTACTGCCCTCAGGGAGATGGGTGTCAACGTCAACAACGGCTTCGGCGACCTGGAAGCCAAAGTGCTGGCGCTGCCCGAAAAAGACCGCGCCGCGCTGGTGGCCGATATCGCCGACTGCTTCCGCAACGGCCCGCCACTGGCGATGGTGAACTCCGACAAGGGCATCACCAACCTGCATGTGCCTTCGGACGTGATCATCGACGCCTCCATGCCGCCGATGATCCGCGACGGCGGCAAGATGTGGGGGGCTGATGGGAAAGCGTATGACACGCTGGCAATGATTCCCGACCGCTGCTATGCGACCGTGTATGTCGCCACTGTCGAGGACTGCAAAACGAACGGCGCGCTCGATCCCGCCACCATGGGCTCGGTACCCAACGTCGGCCTGATGGCGCAGAAGGCCGAGGAATACGGCTCGCACGACAAGACCTTCGAGATCGCCGCCGACGGTGTGGTGCGTATCGTCGACGCAAATGGGAAAACTCTGCTGGAGCAGCAGGTCGAACAGGGCGACATCTTCCGCGCCTGCCAGACCAAGGATGCGCCGATCCAGGACTGGGTGAAGCTCGCCGTCACGCGCGCGCGTTTGAGCAACACGCCCGCCATCTTCTGGCTGGACAAGAATCGCGCGCACGACGCGCAGATCATCGCCAAGGTGACGCGGTATCTGATAGACCACGACACTGCGGGGCTGGACATCCAGATCATGGAACCATCCGCTGCCTGCCGCGCCACGCTGGCGCGTGCGCGCAAGGGACTGGACACCATCTCCGTCACCGGCAACGTGCTGCGCGACTACCTCACCGACCTGTTCCCCATCCTGGAACTCAACACCAGCGCCAAGATGCTCTCCATCGTGCCGCTGATGAACGGCGGCGGCATGTTCGAGACCGGCGCGGGCGGCTCCGCTCCCAAGCACGTGCAGCAATTCCAGCAGGAGAACTACCTGCGCTGGGATTCGCTGGGCGAGTTCCTCGCGCTGGGTGTATCGCTGGAGCATCTGGCGCAGACGTTCAACAATCCCAAGGCGCAGGTGCTGGCGGAGACGCTGGACCAGGCCATCGCCAAGATACTCGACAACAACAAATCGCCTGCACGCAAGGTCGGCGGGATCGACAACCGTGGCAGCCACTTCTACCTCGCGCTGTACTGGGCGCAGGCGCTGGCCGCACAAAGCAAGGACGCGGCACTGCAGGCGAGGTTCGCGCCGCTGGCCAAGGCACTGACCGATAACGAGGAGAGGATTGCCGCCGAACTGATTGCCGCGCAGGGCAAACCGGTGGATATGGGGGGCTACTACCACCCGGATTCCGGCAAGACCTCGCAGGCGATGCGGCCAAGCAAGACGTTCAATGCCGCATTGGGTGCAATCTGACCCAGAACAGGATTGTTGTCTTGAACACATGCATCAACGACAGGAGTACGCAATGAAAAAATCCCATCTCGCAATCCTGGGAGTGGTCGCCTTCGCAGCGGCGGCGGCCTATCTCTGGTTCAACAACCCGCTCGACTCGTTGCTGAAAGCGGCCATTGAAAAGTTCGGTTCGGAAATGACCGCAGCACAGGTGCGCGTCAACCGGGTCAAGCTGTCCCCGACCGACGGTCATGGCGTACTTGGCGGCCTGTCGCTGGGCAACCCCAAGGGGTTCAAGACCGACCACGCGTTCAAGGCGGACCTCATCGAGGTGGCGCTCGAGCCTGCCACGCTTGCGGATGACGTGATCGTCATCCGCAGGATACTGATCGACTCCCCCGCCATCACTTACGAAAAAGGCGACAAGGGCAATAATTTCGACGTCATCCAGCGCAATGTCGAACGCTATCTCGGGAGTTCGCCGAAGAAGGAAAAGGATGAGAAGGCGGCCCGGGAACCCGGCAAAAAGATGATCATCGATTCGCTCGTCATCCGTAATGCCAAGGTCAACTACAACGGCATGATCGACCTGACCCTGCCGGACATCGAGTTGCGCAATATCGGCAAGAAGCGCGGCGGCGCAACCTCGGCACAGGTGGTCAGCGCGATCATCGGTGAACTGAACACGCAGATCGCCATTTCATTGGCGAAGTCGGCCGCCATCGGCGCAGTGGGTGGCGCCGCCATCGGCATCGGAATGGGAATCAAGAGCCTGTTGGGCAAGTAGCCACCCTTCACGGCACATAAAAAAAGCCCGGCATTTCCATGCCGGGCTTTTTAACAACCAAAACCGCCGATCAGGCAGCCTGAATGTTGGAAGCTTGTTTGCCCTTAGGGCCCTGAACAACTTCGAAAGAGACCTTCTGGCCTTCTTTGAGGGACTTGAAGCCGCTCATGTTGATTGCGGAGAAATGTGCGAACAGGTCTTCGCTGCCATCATCCGGAGTGATAAAACCAAAACCTTTTGCATCGTTGAACCATTTAACGGTACCAGTTGCCATGTGATTACTTCCTTACTTTAAGAAAAAACGGAGAAACCCTCCGCGAAACTGTTTGAATCTAAGACCGCACACGGCAAGACCAGTACTGCAGATACTTTGAATCAAACACCTGCGCGCTTTTTACTCTCGTTCAGTTGATGCCGTCAAGGGGTTTTTTGAACTATTTTTCAATCGGGCTTGAAAAACCCACGCCAATCGTCAAGCATATCGACTGGACACACTGACGGAATACGCACGAACAACCATGGCTACCAAGGAAAAAAATCATTCGGTTCTCGCGCCGGAACGCGTCAAACCCGCACCGCCGCGCATGTACAAGGTGATCCTGTTCAATGACGATTACACCACCATGGATTTCGTGATCGAGGTATTGCAGCGTTTTTTTGCGATGAACCGAGAACGCGCGCTGCAAACCATGCTCAAAGTGCATAATGAAGGCTCGGCGGTATGCGGCATCTATTCGTTGGACATCGCCGAAACCAAGGTCGCGCAAGTGGTCGAGTTTGCAAAACAGAGCGGGCATCCGCTACGATGCGGCATAGAGGAGAACTGAAATGATCGCGCAAGAACTGGAAGTCAGTTTGCATCTGGCCTTCGTCGAAGCCAGACAGAAGCGCCATGAGTTCATCACGGTGGAGCACCTGCTGCTCGCCATGCTGGACAACCCCTCGGCAGCCCAGGTGATGCGTGCCTGCAACATGGACCTCGAAGATCTGCGCCATGTCGTCACGGAATTCATCAACGCCAACACGCCCGTCGTTCCCGGCGACGACGAAGTGGATACGCAGCCGACCATCGGTTTCCAGCGCGTCATCCAGCGCGCCATCCTGCATGTCCAGTCCACCAACAAGAAAGAGGTTTCCGGCGCGAACATCCTGGCCGCGCTGTTCGGCGAGAAGGATTCCCCCGCAGTACATTTCCTCACGCAACGCGGGCTGAACCGTCTGGACGTGGTGAACTATATCGCGCACGGCATCGGCAAGGATGGCCAGACCGTCAGTTCGCCCACCCAGGGAGAACCCGAAACCGAACAGCCCGGCAACAACGACGAAAGCGTGTTGAAACATTACACGCTCGACCTGAACGCGCAGGCGTTCGCCGGCAAGATCGACCCGTTGATCGGGCGCGAACTGGAGCTGGAGCGCGTGATCCAGACACTGTGCCGCCGCCGCAAGAACAATCCGTTGCTGGTCGGCGAAGCGGGCGTGGGCAAGACCGCGATCGCCGAAGGCCTGGCGCGCCGCATCACGGAAGAGGATGTGCCGGAGATATTGAAGAATGCCCGCGTCTATGCGCTGGACATGGGCGCACTGCTGGCCGGGACAAAATACCGCGGCGACTTCGAGCAGCGCCTGAAAGCGGTATTGAAAGAATTGAAGGACATACCCAATTCCGTTCTGTTCATCGACGAGATCCACACCATGATCGGCGCGGGCGCCGCATCCGGCGGCACCATGGATGCTTCCAACCTGCTCAAACCGGCGCTTTCCAGTGGTGTATTGAAGTGCATCGGCGCGACCACCTACCAGGAATACCGGGGCATCTTCGAAAAGGACCATGCGCTGTCGCGCCGTTTCCAGAAGATCGACGTGCCCGAGCCTTCGGTGGAACAGACCATCGAGATCCTGAAGGGACTGAAGTCGCGTTTCGAGGAACACCACAGCATCAAGTTCAGCGCCGCCGCGATCACCAGCGCAGCCGAGCTCTCGGCGCGCTACATCAACGACCGCCATTTGCCGGACAAGGCCATCGACGTGCTGGACGAAGCCGGTGCCGCACAGCGCATCCTGCCGAAATCGAAACAGAAGAAAGTGGTGGGCAAGCACGAGATCGAGGAGATCATCGCCAAGATCGCCCGCATCCCGACGCGCACCGTGTCGCACGACGACCGCAACGCGCTGAAGAACCTCGACCGCGACCTGAAGGCCACCGTGTTCGGCCAGGATCAGGCCATCGACGCGCTGGCCAAAGCCATCAAGATGTCGCGCAGCGGACTCGGCAATCCGCAGAAACCGATCGGCAGCTTCCTGTTCTCCGGCCCCACCGGCGTGGGCAAGACCGAAGTCGCTCGCCAGCTCGCCTACAGCATGGGCATGCCGCTGCACCGCTTCGACATGTCCGAATACATGGAACGCCATGCCGTGTCGCGCCTGATCGGCGCACCGCCCGGCTATGTCGGTTTCGACCAGGGCGGCCTGCTCACCGAAGCCATCAGCAAGCAGCCTCATTGCGTGCTGCTGCTGGACGAGATCGAGAAGGCACACCCCGACATCTTCAACATCCTGCTGCAGGTGATGGATCACGGCACGCTCACCGACAACAACGGGCGCAAGGCGGACTTCCGTAACGTCGTCGTCATCATGACCACCAACGCGGGTGCGGAGACCTTGAACAAGAGCAGCATGGGATTCACCAAGACCTCTTCTGTCGGCGACGAGATGGCCGACATCAAGAAGATGTTCACGCCTGAGTTCCGCAACCGTCTGGACGCCATCGTCTCCTTCGCGCCATTGTCGAAAGAGATCATCCTGCGCGTGGTGGACAAGTTCCTGATGCAACTGGAAGAGCAACTGCACGAGAAGAAGGTGGATGCGATCTTCACCGACGCGCTCAAGGACTATCTCGCCGAAAACGGTTTCGACCCGCAGATGGGCGCCCGCCCCATGGCACGACTGATCCAGGACACCATCCGCTCCGCGCTGGCCGACGAACTGCTGTTCGGCAAACTGGCGAACGGCGGCAAAGTCACCGTGGATGTGAAGGACGGCAAGGTGGGGCTGGAGTTTGAAGAAGAAGTTGTCCCCGCCTGATTCTGACTACCGGGGGCGCTTCGCCCCCTCCCCCACCGGCCCCCTCCACTTCGGCTCGCTCGTCGCCGCCGTCGGCAGTTATCTCGATGCAAAACACCATCACGGCATCTGGCTGGTGCGCATGGAAGACCTCGACGTGCCGCGTTGCGTGCCGGGTGCGGCGGACGACATCCTGCGCACGCTGGAGGCGTTCGGGCTGCATAGCGACGAACCCGTCATCTGCCAGAGCCGGCGCACGGCAGCTTACGTGGAAGCGCTACAACAATTGAAAGACAGCGGCGCGATCTATCCCTGCTGTTGTACGCGCAAGGAGATCGCCGATTCGGCGCTGCACGGCATCGAAGGTTTTGTTTATCCGGGAACGTGCCGCAATGGCATCAGGCATCCCTCTCCCCTGTCCCCTCTCCCGCAAGCGGGCGAGGGGAACCAGTCGGCGCGAAAGTTGGCTTGGCGGGTACGCACGGACACCAAGCTCCTTCCCCCTTGCAGGGGGAAGGCTGGGATGGGGGTAGAGTCGCAAGGGTTGACCTTATCTACCCCCTCCCTACCCCTCCCCCTGCAAGGGGGAGGGAAGATAAGCCAAGACGGCACAGTTGAGTTCGACGACGCCCTGCAAGGCCGCATCACCCATCACCTCGAAAACGAGATCGGCGACTTCGTTGTGAAGCGTGCCGATGGGTTGTTCGCGTATCAACTGGCAGTCGTGGTGGACGATGCGCTCCAGAACATCACCCATGTGGTGCGCGGCGCCGACCTGCTCGCTTCCACGCCGCGCCAGATCCATCTGCAACGCCTGCTCGGACTATCCACACCGCATTACATGCACCTTCCCGTCGCGGTGAACGCGCAAGGCGAAAAACTCAGCAAGCAAACACTTGCGCCCGCCATCACGGGCGATCATGCCGTTGAGACGCTGATTGTGGCGCTCGACTTCCTGCGCCAGCAGCCGCCTGCCGAATTGCGCGATGGAAGCATCGAAGAAGTGTTGGGGTGGGCGATATCAAACTGGCAGCCGGACAGGCTTGCAGGCTGCCGCGAAATTTGGGTGCAGCCCGGTTAAGCGGCAGCCGAGCGAACGACTCCGGCGATGTTCTCGGCACACTGTTTGACCAGCACCCCGTCCTCGCCTTCCACCATCACGCGCAACAACGGCTCCGTCCCGGACGGGCGCAACAGCACACGCCCTTTGCCGTCCAGTGCGCGTTCGGCTTCCGCCACCGCGTCCCGGACCGGCTGAGATTCCAGCAGCCCGGACGCCTTGCCCGTGACGCGCACGTTGATGAGCAGTTGCGGATACATGTGCAGTCCGCCTGCCGCTTCGGCAAGGTTCTGGCTATTGGCGCGCAGCGCATGCAACACCTGCAGCGCGGAGACGATGCCGTCGCCGGTGCTGTGTTTGTCGAGGCAGATGATGTGTCCGGAATTCTCGCCGCCGAGCTGCCATCCCTGCTGCTGCAACAGCTCCATCACATAACGGTCGCCTACCTTGGCGCGCAGGAACGGGATGCCCAGTTCCTGCATCGCGTGTTCGAACGCAAGATTGGTCATCAGCGTGCCGGCCACACCGCCGTGCATCCTGCCTTGTGCCTTGCGATGCTTCGCGATGACGTAGAGCAACTGGTCGCCGTCGTACAGCTTGCCGGTCGCATCGGCCATGATGAGGCGGTCGCCGTCGCCGTCAAGCGCGATACCAAGATGTGCTTTGTGCTCGACCACGGCTTTTTGCAGATTCTGCGGCTTGGTCGCGCCGTAACCGTCGTTGATGTTCCTGCCGTCCGGCTGGTTGCCGATGGCGACCACGTCCGCGCCCAATTCGTGGAACACGTGGCTTGCGATGTGATAGGTCGCGCCATGCGCGCTATCCACCACGATCTTCATGCCGCGCAGGTTCATATCCGCCGGGAAGGTGCTCTTGCAGAATTCGATGTAGCGGCCGACCGCGTCATCGATGCGCTTGGCCTTGCCCAGACTGTCCGAGGGATTGGTCTGCATCGGCTTGTCCAGCTCGGCCTCGATGGCGTGCTCGACCTCGTCGGGGAGCTTGGTGCCGTTGCCGGAAAAGAACTTGATGCCGTTGTCCTCGAAAGGATTGTGCGATGCGGAGATCACGATGCCCGCCTGCAGGCGCAGCGCGCGGGTGAGGTATGCGACTGCCGGGGTCGGCACCGGCCCGGCCAGATAGACATCGATGCCCGCCGCGATCAAGCCCGCCTCCAGCGCCGATTCCAGCATGTAGCCGGAGATGCGCGTGTCCTTGCCGATCAGCACGCCCTGGCGCTCGTCCTTGGCATGTTCGGCGCTCGCCAGCACCTTGCCCGCCGCGTAACCCAGATGCATCACGAATTGCGGCGTGATGGGATGTTCACCCACCGTGCCGCGCACGCCGTCGGTTCCGAAATATTTTCTACTCATCTCAAGCCTCGTCTAATCGAAAAGCCATCTGTCCACGAAAAACACGAAACTCACAAACACAAACAAAACCATACCCATTCGAAACAAGCAATCCTTCTGCTATTGAATAACGGTTTTATTTCGTGGTTTTCGTGGACAGATGTTTCATTGAGTCATCGCCTGCCACACTTTCAGCACATCCACCGTCTCGCGCACATCATGCACGCGCACGATGGCTGCACCGCGTTGCACCGCCAGCAAGGCTGCCGCCAGTCCGGCGGCCATGCGCTCGTCCACGTCGCGCCCGGTGATCGCACCCAGCATGGATTTGCGTGACAGCCCGGCCAGTACCGGAACACCCAGCGCACGGAATGCCTCCAGACCCCGCAGCAGGTCGAGATTATGCGCCAGTGTCTTGCCAAAACCAAAGCCGGGATCGACGACGATGCGTTCGCGCGCGATCCCGGCAGCCTCGGCCGCAACGATGCGCCCGCGCAGGAAATCCTGCACCTCGGCGATGACATCGGCATATTGCGGCTGTTGCTGCATGGTCTGCGGCGTCCCCTGTTTATGCATCAGGCATACCGCCGCATCGCTTGCGGCAACCGCCTGCAACGCGCCATCGGATTGCAGGGCATTCACGTCGTTGACCATGCTCGCGCCCGCTGCCAACGCGGCGCGCATCACGCCGGGCTTGCAGGTGTCGATGGAAAGCGGGACCGGCATATCGCGCAGCGCTTCGATCACCGGCAGCACGCGATCAAGCTCTTCCTGTTCGCCCACCGGAATCGCGCCCGGACGGGTGGATTCGCCGCCGATATCCAGCATGTCCGCGCCATCGTCGGCGAGCCTGCGCGCATGCGAAATGGCCGCATCGAGCCGAAGAAACCGCCCGCCGTCCGAGAACGAATCGGGCGTGACGTTGACGATGCCCATCACGAGAGGACGGGAGAGGTCGAACTGGAATTTGCCACAGAGGAGAAACATCAGGATACGGGATTCAGGATACGGGATTCAGGATACGGAATTCAGGATTCAGGATTCAGGATTCAGGATACGGGATTCAGGCTTGAAGGTATTACCTGTCTCCTGAATCCCGGCTCCTGTATCCTGGCTTTCAGGTTTCTTGTGCCGGTTGATCGGTCACTGGCGCGGTCGGCGCCTCGTCCTTGGGTGGCTCGGGCGCCTTGCCGCCCGAACTGGGCTTGGGCGGACGCGGCGGATTGCCCGCCATGATGTCGTCGATCTGCTCTGCATCGATGGTCTCCCATTCCAGCAGCGCCTTGGTCATCGCCTCGATCTTGTCGCGGTTCGACTCGATCAGTTTGCGCGCCAGCGCATATTGCTCGTCGATGATGCGGCGGATCTCCGCATCCACTGTCCGCATGGTCGCCTCGGAGATGTTCTTGTGCGTCGTCACTGAACGACCGAGGAATATCTCTCCCTCTTCTTCGGCATAGACCATCGTTCCCAGCGTCTCGGACATGCCCCACTGCGTGACCATCTTGCGCGCCATGTCGGTGGCGCGCTGGAAGTCGTTCGAAGCACCGGTGGTCATCTGGTTCATGAAGATCTCTTCCGCGATGCGCCCGCCGAACAGCACGGCGATGGTGGACAGGATGCGATCCTTGTCCATGCTGTAGCGATCTTCCGTAGGCAATTGCATCGTCAACCCCAGTGCGCGGCCGCGCGGGATGACGGTCACCTTGTGCACCGGATCGGTCTTGGGCAGCAACTTCGCCACCACCGCATGGCCGGATTCGTGATACGCCGTGTTGCGGCGCTCCTCCTCCGGCATGATCATGGACTTGCGCTCGGCGCCCATCATGATCTTGTCCTTGGCCGACTCGAAATCGTCCATCTCGACGAAACGTTTGCCGCGCCGCGCGGCGAACAGGGCTGCCTCGTTCACCAGGTTGGCCAGATCGGCGCCGGACATGCCGGGCGTGCCGCGTGCCAGGATGTCCGCCTTCACGTCCTGTGCCACGGGCACCTTGCGCATGTGCACCACCAGTATCTGCTCGCGGCCACGGATATCCGGCAACGGCACCACCACCTGGCGGTCGAAACGACCGGGGCGCAACAGTGCCGGGTCGAGCACGTCGGGACGGTTGGTCGCGGCGATCACGATCACGCCGCTGGTGCCTTCGAAGCCGTCCATCTCGACCAGCAGCGCGTTCAGCGTCTGTTCGCGTTCATCGTTGCCGCCGCCCAGACCGGCGCCGCGCTGGCGACCGACCGCGTCGATCTCATCGATGAACACGATGCACGGAGAATGCTTCTTGGCCTGCTCGAACATGTCGCGCACGCGCGCCGCGCCGACGCCGACGAACATCTCGACGAAGTCGGAGCCGGAGATGGAAAAGAACGGCACCTTGGCCTCGCCGGCGATAGCTTTCGCCAGCAACGTCTTGCCGGTGCCGGGACTGCCCACCATCAGCACGCCGCGCGGGATGCGCCCGCCGAGGTTCTGGAACTTGGATGGATCGCGCAGGAAATCGACCAGTTCGGAGACTTCTTCCTTGGCCTCGTCGCAACCTGCCACGTCCGCAAAGGTATAGCGCTCCTTATTCTCATCCAGCATGCGCGCGCGCGACTTGCCGAACGAGAACGCCCCGCCCTTGCCGCCACCCTGCATCTGACGCATGAAGAAGATCCATACCCCGATCAGCAGCAGCATCGGGAACCATGACACGAAAATGCTCATCAGGAAGGATTGCTCTTCCTCCGGCTTGGCTTCTATGGTCACGCCGTTCTTCAACAGGTCGGAAACCATCCAGATGTCCTGCGGCGCGTAACTGTTGATGCGTTTGCCGTCGGCAGTGGTCGCTTTCAGGTTGCGGCCTTCGATGGTCACCTTGGTGACATGCCCCTGCCGGACTTCCTCGAGGAATTGCGAATAGTCGAGCGTCGCCTGCGCCGTCTGCATCTGGCGGGTGTTGAATTGGTTGAAAACGGTCATCAGCACCAGGGCGACGACCATCCAGATGGCAATGCTCTTAAAGTTATTCAAGATTACGACTCCTTATACGGCGCATTCGCGTTGCCGAGGTTGGTCATTAGACTATGATTCGCCCTATTGCTCAAGCTTTCCGGTCGCCAGCAGATACACTTCGCTGCTGCGATCGCGCGACGCCTTGGGCTTGCGCGTGGCCACCTTGGCGAAACTTTTCCGCATGGCCCCGAGATACTCTTCGAACCCCGCGCCCTGGAACACCTTGACCAGGAAACTGCCTTCCGGTTTCAGGTGTTCGAGCGCGAATTCCATCGCCAGTTCCGCCAGATGCATGGCTCGCGCCTGATCCGCCGATGCTATGCCGCTCATATTGGGCGCCATGTCCGAAATTACAAGGCCGACCGGCCTGCCTTGCAGCAATGCTTCCAGTTGCCTGAGCACCGCATCCTCGCGGAAGTCGCCCTGGATGAACTCTACACCCGGCAACGGATCCAGCGGCAGCAGATCGAGTGCGACCACCTTCCCGCCATGCCCCACCCTGGCCGCCGCCACCTGCGACCAGCCGCCGGGCGTCGCCCCGAGGTCCACCACCACCATGCCCGGCTTGAGCAAATGATCCCTGGCATCGATCTCAAGCAGCTTGTAGGCGGCACGCGAACGGTAACCCTCCTTCTGCGCCAGTTGCACATAAGGGTCGCTGACATGCTCGCGCATCCATTGTTTGCTGGTCTTGGATGGTTTCATCAATAAACCTTAAAAGCATTTCACCACGAAGCACACGAAAAACACGAAGCCTCCCATCCTGTCAAAGACCTTCATGCCCTTCGTGTTCTTCGTGGTTATTGTTGTTTCTGGGTTAAAATCCGCCTCCCATTTCTGGAAGGCTCTTATGTTATCTCTTACCGTCCCCGAACGCCTCGCCCTGAAGGGCCGCGCCCACGCGCTGAATCCGACGGTGATGATCGGCAATGCCGGATTGACCGAATCCGTGCTGAATGAAATCGCCCAGACACTGAAGACCCACGAACTCATCAAGATCCGCGTGATGGCCGAACGCCCGCAACGCGAACAGATCATGGCGGAAATCTGCACCAAACTGAACGCCGCCCCGGTGCAACATATCGGCAAGGTGCTGGTCATCTACCAGCCGAATCCCGAAGCGCATCTGCCGGAGATCAGGAAAGCACCGCGCCACAAGGGCAGGAAACCGCTGACCAAGAAACAATTGGCTAACAGGGTAAGTGGGAAGTAGTGAGTGGGGAGTGGGAACCCCTACTTCCTACCAACCACTCCCCAACTCCCCGATTCAAATGTACTGCACGTCCACCACTTCATATTCCCGCACCCCGCCAGGCGCCTGAACTTCCGCGATATCGCCGCTGGACTTCCCGATCAGCGCGCGGGCGACCGGTGAGCCGATGGAGATCTTGCGCTGTTTGATATCCGCCTCGTCTTCACCGACGATCTGGTAAGTCACCACATCGCCATTGTTGACATCCTCCAGTATCACGGTGGAACCGAACACGCAGCGCCCGTCGGCCATCAGCGTCTTGGGATCGATGATCTGCGCGCTGCCCAGCTTTCCTTCCAGTTCGACGATGCGCCCCTCGATGAAGGACTGCCGTTCCTTGGCCGCCTCGTATTCGGCGTTTTCCGACAGGTCGCCATGCGCGCGCGCTTCGGCGATCGCATTGATTACCGAAGGACGGTCCACCGTCTTCAACCGGTGCAGCTCCTGGCGCAACAGCTCCGCGCCGACCACGGTCAGTGGTATCTTGCTCATATTCGTATTCCTTAATCGAAGCGGCCGTGCAAAGTCTGCACGTCGTAAACCTGCAGTTCGGCCAGATGTTGCATGCCGACACACGCAGCACGCGCGCCGGAGAGTGTAGTGTAATACGTGACGCGCCCCTGCAACGCGGCATGGCGGATGGAATAGGAATCGCGCATCACTGAAGGACGACTGTCCACCGTGTTGACGATCAGGCAGATCTCGCCGTTCTTGATCATATCGAGGATATGCGGACGCCCTTCGGCGACCTTGTTCACCATCGTCACTGCCACGCCGGCCGACTCAATGGCCGCCGCTGTGCCGCGCGTCGCCACGATGGAAAAACCCAACTCCACCAGCGAACGGGCGATTTCCACCGCGCCCGGCTTGTCCTCCTCGCGCACGCTGACGAACACCCGACCAGTCTTCGGCAGTTTCACACTGGCGGCAAGCTGCGATTTGACGAAGGCTTCCGCAAAGGTCTCGCCCACACCCATCACTTCGCCGGTGGACTTCATCTCGGGCCCGAGGATCACATCGACGCCGGGAAACTTGATGAAGGGGAACACTGCCTCCTTCACCGAGTAGTACGGCGGAATGACCTCTTTGCTGACGCCCTGCGCAGCCAGCGACTGGCCGGCCATGCAGCGCGCGGCGATCTTGGCCAGTGGCACGCCGGTGGCTTTGGATACATACGGCACGGTACGCGAGGCGCGCGGATTCACTTCCAGCACATAGACGGTCTCGCCCCCGCTCTTATCTTTTTGTATCGCGAACTGCACGTTCATCAGGCCGACCACGTTGAGTTCCTTCGCCATCGCCACGGTCTGGCGGCGCAATTCATCCTGCATCGCGACTGACAGCGAATACGGTGGCAGCGAACACGCCGAATCGCCGGAGTGTACGCCCGCCTGTTCGATATGCTCCATGATGCCGCCGATGATGACCTGCTGGCCGTCGGACACCGCATCCACATCCACTTCGATCGCATCGTTCAGGAAGCGGTCGAGCAGGATGGGCATGTATTCGGGATAGGTCTTCGCCATCTGTTCGGCGTTGCCCATGTAGCGCTCCAGATCGCCCTGCTCGTGGATGATCTCCATGGCGCGGCCGCCCAGCACGTTGGAGGGACGCATCACGATGGGATAACCGATCTCACCCACCACTTCCAGTGCGCCCTTCACGGTACGCGCCGTGCGGTTGGGCGGCTGTTTCAGGTTGAGTTTCTTCAGCATGGCCTGGAAGCGCGCACGATCTTCCGCCATGTCGATCATGTCCACCGAGGTGCCGATGATGGGCACGCCGTTCTTCGCCAGTCCGTGCGCAAGTTTCAGCGGAGTCTGACCGCCGTACTGCACGATCACGCCGACCGGCTTCTCGACCGCCACCACTTCCAGCACATCTTCCAGTGTCAGCGGCTCGAAGTACAGGCGGTCGGAGGTATCGTAGTCGGTGGAGACGGTCTCCGGGTTGCAGTTGACCATGATGGTCTCGTAGCCGTCCTCACGCATCGCCAGCGCGGCATGCACGCAGCAATAATCGAACTCGATGCCCTGACCGATGCGGTTCGGCCCGCCGCCCAGCACCATGATCTTCTTCTTGTCGGTCGGTTGCGATTCGCACTCTTCCTCGTAGGTCGAATACATATACGCCGTATTGGTGGCGAACTCGGCCGCGCAGGTATCCACGCGCTTGAACACCGGGCGCACGCCCAGCGCATGACGGTAGGCGCGCACTGCGGCGGCATCGGTCTCCAGTAACGCAGCCAGACGCGCATCGGCAAAACCGCTGCGCTTCAGTGTACGCAGGTGGTCGGCATCCAGACTTTCCAGCGTGTGCCCAGAAAGGGCTCTTTCCTGATCGATGATGTCCTTGATCTGTACCAGGAACCACGGGTCGATCTTGCTGACGTTGAATACCTCCTCGACGCTCATGCCGACGCGGAACGCATCGCCCACCGCCCAGATACGGTCGGGGCCGGGGTTGCCCAGTTCGGACACGATGGCCTGGTGGTCGCTGTACTTGCTGTCCAGCCCGTGCACGCCCACTTCCAGTCCGCGCAAGGCCTTCTGGAACGACTCCTGAAAGGTGCGGCCGATGGCCATCACCTCGCCCACGGATTTCATCTGTGTGGTCAGGCGGTCGTTGGCTTGGGGGAATTTCTCGAAGGCGAAACGCGGGATCTTGGTCACCACGTAATCGATGGTCGGCTCGAACGAAGCCGGTGTCGCACCGCCGGTGATGTCGTTCTTCAACTCGTCCAGCGTGTACCCTACCGCGAGCTTGGCTGCCACTTTTGCAATCGGGAAACCGGTCGCCTTGGAGGCCAGTGCCGAGGAACGCGACACGCGCGGGTTCATCTCGATCACCACCATGCGCCCGTCGTCCGGGTTGATGGAGAACTGCACGTTGGAGCCGCCGGTCTCCACGCCGATCTCGCGCAGCACCGCCAGCGAAGCATCGCGCATGATCTGGTATTCCTTGTCGGTCAGCGTCTGCGCCGGGGCGACGGTGATGGAGTCGCCGGTATGCACACCCATCGGATCGAGGTTCTCGATCGAGCAGATGATGATGCAGTTGTCGTTGCGGTCGCGCACGACTTCCATCTCGTATTCTTTCCAGCCGAGCAGCGATTCTTCGATCAGCAGTTCCTTGGTCGGCGAGGCTTCAAGACCGCGGTCACAGATCTCCATGAATTCTTCGCGGTTGTAGGCGATACCGCCGCCGCTTCCGCCCATCGTGAACGAGGGGCGGATGATGGTCGGGAAACCCATCACCTGCTGCACCTGCAATGCCTCTTCCATGCTGTGCGCGATGGCGGAACGCGCCGAAGACAGCCCGATGCGCGTCATCGCCTGCTTGAACTTCTCGCGGTCTTCCGCCATGTCGATGGCGTCGCGCGACGCACCGACCATCTCGACGCCATGCTTTTCCAGCACGCCGTGCTTGGCCAGATCCAGCGCACAGTTCAGCGCGGTCTGTCCGCCCATGGTCGGCAGGATCGCGTCCGGCTTTTCCTTCTCGATGATCTTCTCCACCATCTGCCAGGTGATCGGCTCGATGTAGGTCGCGTCGGCCATGTTCGGATCGGTCATGATGGTGGCCGGATTCGAGTTCACCAGGATGACGCGATAGCCTTCCTCGCGTAGCGCCTTGCAAGCCTGCGCGCCGGAATAGTCGAACTCGCAGGCCTGCCCGATGACGATCGGACCGGCGCCAATGATCAGGATGCTCTTGATATCGTTACGCTTCGGCATTTACTTCTTCTCCATGGCCGCGACGAAGCGGTCGAACAACGGGGCCACATCATGCGGGCCCGGACTGGCTTCCGGATGGCCCTGGAAACAGAACGCAGGTTTGTCGGTCAGCTCGAAACCCTGCAACGTGCCGTCGAACAGCGACACATGGGTGACACGCGCGTTCTTCGGCAGGGTCGCGGCATCAACCGCGAAACCGTGGTTCTGGCTGGTGATCATCACGCGCTTGGTCGTGGTGTCCTGCACCGGATGGTTCGCGCCGCGATGGCCGAACTTCATCTTCACCGTCTTCGCACCGCAGGCCAGGCCCATGATCTGATGGCCCAGACAGATGCCGTACATCGGGATGCCGACGTCGAGGAATCTCTTCGCGGCGTTGATCGCATAATCGCAAGGTTCCGGGTCGCCGGGGCCGTTGGACAGGAACACACCGTCCGGCTTCATCGCCAGCACGTCGGCAGCGGAAGTCTTTGCAGGCACCACGGTGATCTTGCAGCCGCGCTCGGCCAGCATGCGCAGGATGTTGCGCTTCACGCCGAAGTCATAGGCCACTACGTGGAAGGATTCAGGATTCAGGATACGGGATTCAGGGGAACCCGCGGCACCGCCTTTCCCTGAATCCTGAATCCCGAATCCCGAATCCTGATACCCCTCGCCCAGCTTCCACTCGCGCTGCGTCCATTCGTAAGGCTTGTCGCAAGTGACCACTTGCGCCAGATCCATACCGGCCAAACCAGCAAAGCCCTTGGCCGCCGCCAATGCTGCATCGACATCCTCACCGGAAGCGATGCAACCGTTCTGGGCCCCCTTGCTGCGCAGGATGCGCGTCAGCTTGCGCGTATCGATACCGGCGATGGCCACTACATTGTTTGCTTTGAGATACTCCGGCAGCGATTGCGTCGCGCGGAAATTGCTCACTGTCATGGACAAGTCGCGGATGATGAGGCCGCTGGCGAACACCCGGCTCGACTCCACGTCTTCCGGGTTGCAACCGACGTTGCCGATATGCGGATAAGTCAGCGTGACAATCTGGCGGCAATAGGAAGGATCGGTGAGGATCTCCTGATAGCCGGTCATCGAAGTGTTGAACACCACCTCGCCGACGCTGCTGCCATCTGCCCCGATGGAAATGCCGCGAAATACCGTTCCATCGGCTAGGACTAGGATGGCTGGTTTCGTCTGCGACACGTGTAACTCCTTGATTGACTGGCAATCGGCACGCTCAACCGGGGCGGGAGCATGCCTATAAAGAAGCGGGACGAACCGTGTTCATCCCGCTCATTTGACGGCGCGCATTATAGCCTAATGCGAACGTCCTTTCAAATTGGCTTGGGATACGCGTCGCAGACGCTCACTTTCCTCGAAATCCACTGCGGCAAGTGGAACGCCGAACAAATATCCCTGGAAAATATCGCAACCGTAACGATGCAACAATCTGAGTTGCGCTTCGGTTTCCACACCCTCCGCAACCACATCCAGCTCAAAATTCATACCCAGATCAACGACAGTCATCACCATCACCCTATCGCCCTGATCGGTGGTAATACTGCGGATGAACGACTGATCCAGCTTGATCTGGCTCAAGGGCAAGCGCTTCAGGTAAGACAGCGACGAATATCCCGTGCCGAAGTCGTCAATCGACAGGCCTATGCCATATTCTTTCAGAAACTTCATTTTAGCGATCGCATCATCGACTTCTTCCAGCACAAGACTTTCGGTCAATTCCAGCTTGAGAGATGCCGGGTTGATGCCATGCTTCATCACAACCGCCTGCACCTGCCCGGCAAAATCAGGCTGCCGGAACTGTTTGGCGCTGACATTCACGGCAAGGGTGATATTGCCGAAAAGCGGGTCTCCACGCCATCTGGCGAGTTGTGCACAGACGGTCTCCAGCACCCATCCCCCTATCGGCAGGATCAGTCCCGTCTCCTCCGCCAAACTTATGAACTCGCCGGGATGAACCAGTCCGCGCACAGGATGATGCCAGCGCAACAGTGCCTCTGCCCCAAGGAGTTTGCCCGCATAATTCACTTGAGCCTGATAGAACAGTTCAAATTGCCGGCGTTCGATAGCCTCACGCAGGTCGGACTCAAGGGCGGCGCGCACCTCAATCGCAGCCTGCATCTCCGGATCATAAAAACGAATGGTATTGCGCCCGGCCTCCTTGGATAGATACATCGCCATATCCGTGCGTTTCAGCAGCAGATCGGTGTTTTCATCACGATCGCCGAACACGGTGACGCCGATGCTGGACGAACAGTAATACGACACCACATCCTCGCTGCTCCCTTCCGTGGCGCGCTTCAGGGAATAGGGTTGTTCCAGTGCCGACCGGATCTTTTCGGCCACGACTTCCGCCTGAACCGCCGCCTCATCTCGGTTGACCGAAAGCCCGTCCAGCATCACCACGAACTCGTCACCGCCGAAACGGGCGGCGCTGTCCAATTCGCGGATGCACGACTGGATACGCCGCGCAACCTCGACGATAAGCTGGTCGCCCTGATCATGCCCATACAGGTCGTTGATCTTCTTGAAATGATCCAGATCCAGGAACATCAGGGCCCCGTGACGATGCGAACGGGCACAGGCCACCAACACCTTGCCCAGACGATCGACCAACAGCCTGCGGTTGGGCAACCCGGTCAACCCGTCGTAAAAAGCCAGCTCATGCATCTGCCCCTCAAGGCGCATGCGCTCGGTGATGTCGTGAATGATGGAAAACAGCAACGGCCTGCCCTCAACCTCCACCGGCGACGAATGTACCTCCACCGTGCGCACCTCACCGCTGGCCAGCCGGTGCGGAAACACGAAGTAATTGCATTGAGAATTTAACGCCCGCTGGCGCTCTGCAGCGATCTCATGCGCGTTCAGCACATTGATCTGGGCGATATTCATGCGGCACATCTGCTCGACAGAATATCCATAAAACCCTGCCGCGGCACGGTTTGCCGCGATGACCTCCCCGCTCTCCGGCTCAACCAGCAACATCGGCGACGAGTGCCTCTCGAACATCTGCCGGAAACGTGACTCGCTCTGCCGCAATTGCGTGGTACGCTGCGCCACCTTGTCTTCCAGCGATGCATTGACCCGTTTCAACTCGGCATCAATCTGCTCGAGTTCGCTCAGCTTCGTTTCCACTTCATGCCTGGCTTCACCGACCTCTATGGCCATAGTCACAAATGCGGAAGACAGGTCGGAGAACTCGACCGAACCCATCTCCCCCATGTTGCCGACCACCTCACCCCGCTGCATACGTTCGACAGAAGCGCGCAATCGGGCCACGGGTCGCAAGATCCAGCGCCGCAAAGCCACCCCCATGGCGATCAAGGCCAGCAGGAAGGCCAGCATGAACACCGCGAGCATCGATCCCGCCTGACGGATAGGGCGCAGGTTTTCGGTATCGACCAGCGTCAGGTCGTACCAACCGATTTCCGGCAGTTTGGTCACAACAAGAAGATGCCTCACGCCCTGATAGGTCACCCACAGGCTGGACTTCACCGACGGGTTCGCATCCACTTCCCGCATCCCCAGGCGCAAACGCTCAACATCGTCCCCGCCTTGCAACAAGTGGTCCACTTTCTTCCGCTGGGTGACTTCCTTTGCGATCGTCATGTAATCGATCTGGCTCGGGTCGGTATGCAACTGTATCGCCCTGCTGGCATCGACGTAGATGTTATGGACGCCCTCCACCGATGTGCCGACCGTCTGTTTGAGAAATTCGGTCAGATCGAGACCGGTGCCGATCACCCCCAGCGTCTTGTTTCCCTGCATCAACTTGACGTTGACCCAGACCTTCACCACATTAAGATGCACATCCGGATCGAGGTTGATCTGGTATTCCCTGCCGTCAGCAAGCGTGGCATAGAACCATTTGTCGGCAGCGCTATCCGGCGACAGCGTATAGCGCATCTGCCTTCCCGCATAGCGATTTTCAGCATCGTTGAAATAGTAATGTCCGCTTGCCGCGAAAGCGGCGAAATAGCTGCGGTCACGGAACTTGAGGCGATATTCTTCCAGCACCCCGACACCGCGCCGGAGCGCTGTCTCATCCTGCTCGCGCAGCGCCATGTCGATAATGGCCGGATCGGCTGCCATCTGCCTCGCCAACTCGATCTCGCGTAACAGCGGCGAAAAAGTGCGCAGCTTGTTGAAAGCAGACTGGTGGCTGGCAAAATGCCGCCCCCATTCCCGGTTCACCCTGTCTTCCCACTGCACGAACAGCAGCCATGCTGCCAGCATGAACGCCAGGAAGATGGCCATCATCAACCAGAAGAAGCGTTGATTGAGCTTCATAACCCACCTCCTAACTCATTGACGATGAGCATTGAAATCCGTCCATCGCCTATCCAGCCATGATGCTACCGCACCATGCGCTGATCCTGCTCGCCACTCAGGCCTTCCACAACGTCCACAACCCGATGAGGACGAAACCCGCCCCGGCGATATAGTGCAAAGATTTTTCACTGATGTAGTTGGAGATGACACTGCCGGCCATCACGCCGATGGCGGACGTGGCAATCAGCGCTGCGGACGCCCCGAAGAACACTGTCCACTTGCTGACCTCCCTGTCGGAAGCGAACAACATGGTGGCCAGTTGCGTCTTGTCGCCCATCTCGGCGATAAAGACAGAGGCGAAAATAATGCCGAGGATTTTCCAGTCCATACCGATACCTCAAATGTTCAATTTGTCGTTTATTTCAGCCCCAGCACATCCTGCATGTCATACATGCCCGCCTTGTTGGCCTTGAGGAAGCGCGCCGCACGCAGGGCGCCGAGTGCGAAGGTGGCGCGGCTGCTGGCCTTGTGGGTGATCTCGATGCGTTCGCCTGTGCCCGCGTAGAGCACAGTGTGGTCGCCGACGATGTCGCCGCCACGTACGGTAGCGAAGCCGATGGTGGAGGGATCGCGTTCGCCGGTGACGCCTTCGCGGCCGTACACGGCGCACTTTTCCAGATCGCGGCCCAGCGTGCGGGCGACGACTTCACCCATGCCGAGTGCGGTGCCGGAGGGCGCATCGACTTTATGACGATGATGCGCTTCGATGATCTCGATGTCGTAGCCTTCGCTGAGCACGCGCGAAGCGGTCTCCAGCAGCTTGAACACGAGGTTCACGCCCACGCTCATGTTGGGCGCGAACACGATACCGATGTCCTGCCCACCCGCGCCAAGTTGCGCCTTCTGCTGCGCATTGAGGCCGGTGGTACCGACCACCATGTTCACGCCGAGCTTGCGGCAGATCTCCAGATGGCGCAGCGTACCCTCGGGACGGGTGAAATCGATCAGCACATCCGCGCCCTTCAGCGCGGCTTCCGTATCGGCGGTGATCTTCACGCCTTCGGCAACCACGTTGCCCAACAACGGGCTGCCCGCGTGTTCCAGCGCGGCGTGCAGTTGCAGGTCGTCGGCCTGCGCGACGCAGTCCAGCAGCACCTTGCCCATACGTCCGCCGCTGCCGGCGATGGCGATCCTGATTTTGCTCATCCTGTCATCCCTTTACTTACTCTGCTCGGAAACGATCCGCCACGCATCGCCGACCTTCTCCAGTTGCAGGGTCTTGCGTGAGCTGTCCCGGAACGAATCCGAGCGATAGACCTGGTTGAAGCTCGCGCTGGCATGTCCCGCATCGCGCAACCGTACCTTCAGATTACTGATCTCCACAGCGATGGAAGCGGCCTTATTGATGCGCTCCCTGCGCTGCGCCTCCCACGCCGCCCGATCCATGCCGGACGGCTTGAAGCTGTCGGCATAGCTGGACAGGTATCTTTCGACATCGCGCGCCGACCATGCCGCCACCCACTGCGCAACGGCTTCCTGAACGGCCTGTTCGCCGCCCGCCGCCGGGCTGGCGGATGGCATCTCCGGAGTTGCCTTGGCCGCCTTGCCGGCCTTGCCGGACAACTCTTCCGCGATCAGCCAGCGACCCGATTGCCGGACCAGATTCAGCGTCTTCTCGACACGGTCGCGATATTTGTCGGAACGGTAATCCTGGGTGAACGTGGCCGAAGCATGACTGTCATCCTGCAGGTTGACCGCGATGTCGTTCAGCTCGACCGCGATCTCTCCGGGCTTGCTGATGCGGTTCAGGCGCAGGCTTTCCCACGCGTCGTGACTCATGCCCGGCGGCGCAAAGTCCGGCGTATAGGCGGCCAGGTAATCGCGCGCATTCTTGGCCGACCATGCCGCCGCCCAGGCGTTCACGCTGTCCAGCACTTCCATTTCAGGGTTGGGTTTGGCAACAGACGCGGGTGTCTCGACCACCGGCGGCGCGACCTTCGGCACATCCAGCGCATCCTGTACGACCTTGCCGTCCTGCAACACGCGCACCAGATTGTCGCCCTCGAAGAACAACGCCATGTCCTGCTTCTCGACGATCTCGCCGCGCTGTTCCAGGCGATAGACGTAATCCCATCGGTCACCGTGGAAGGCATCGCTGATCAACGGCGTACCCATCAGGTAGCGCACCTGCGACTTGCTCATGCCGAGCTTCAATTTGTCGCGCATCTCGTCCGTGACGAAATTCCCCTGGCGGATATCCATCTTGTACGGCGACAGCACGGGCGTGTGCAGATAGCTGCACGAAGACAGCAGCAGGGAAACAAGGATCAGTCTGGTACGCATAAGTATTCTCGTCATTTCAATGTCGAAGCCGCCGCATGATACCTCAAGGCGGGCCTCCCAGCATTTCCGCCGCATGCTTGCGCGTGGTCTCGGTGATCTTCACCCCGCCCAGCATCCGCGCGATCTCCTCGACGCGGCGCTCGCCCTCCAGCACGGCGATACGGCTCAGCGTAACGCCCGCTTCCGTCGCCTTGCTCACCTGCCACTGGTGGTCTGCCGCCGCCGCGACCTGCGGCAGGTGCGTCACGCACAACACCTGGTGCCGCTGGCCCAGTTGCCTGAGCAGATGCCCGACGATCTCCGCCACGCGCCCGCCGATGCCGCTGTCCACCTCGTCGAAGATCAGCGTCGGTACGCTGGCCACCTGCGACGCGGCCACCTGTATCGCCAGCGCGATGCGCGACAGCTCGCCGCCCGACGCGACCCTGGCCATGCTGCGCGGCGGCACGCCGGGATTCGCGGCCACCTGGAACTCCACCGACTCCAGCCCGCCGGCATTGCCTTCCTCCAGCGGCGACAACGCGACCGCAAAACTGCCGCCCTGCATCGCCAGCGTCTGCATCGCCGTGGTGATCTCCTTCGCCAGCCGGTGCGCCGCCTTGCCGCGCGCGCCGCTCAGCTTCTGCGCGGCGGCAAGATAAGCCTGCCGTGCGGCCGATTCCTGCTGCGCCAGCACGGTCAGGTCGGCGTCGCCGCCGAGTTCCGCCAGGCGCGCCACGATGTCCTGCAACGCCTCGTCCAGACGCTCCGGCTCGACGCGGTACTTGCGCGCGGCATCCATCACCTCGCGGATGCGCTGCTCCAGTTCCGCCAGACGCTGCGGATCGTTGTCCAGCCGCTGCTGGTAGTGGCGCAACGCGTACACCACCTCCTGCACCTCGGCCTGCGCGCTCTCCAGCATCTGCAACACATCCGCCAGACCCGCATCGTGCGCGACGCCGTCGCGCACACGCGCTGTCAGCGCATTGAGTTGCACCAGACAGGCCCCCTCCGCCTCGCCCAGCGTCTCGATGCCGAATGCGGCAGTCTCCAGCAGGCCCGCCGCATGGGCGAGCCGCTCATGTTCGGCTTGCGTCTCCCGCCACTCGTCCGTCCTGAACCCCAGCCCCTGCAACTCGTTCTGCTGGAAGCGCAGCAACTCGCGCTCGGCGGCCACCGCCCCGGCGTTCTCGCTGAGCGCGATGCGGCGGCGGCGCAACGCCTGCCAGTCGCGGTACAGTACGGCCACCTTGCCCGCATCCGCTGCCGTGCCCGCGTAACCGTCCAGCAACGCGCGTTGCGCGTCGGGACGCAACAACGACTGGTGCGCATGCTGGCCGTGGATATCGAGCAGGAACTCGCCCGCCTCGCGCATCTGCTGCAGCGTGGCGCTGCGCCCGTTGATGAAACCGCGCGAACGCCCGCCCGCATCCAGCACGCGGCGCATCAAACACATCCCGTCATCGCCCACCATCTCCTGCTCGCGCAACCACTCCCCCAGTTTCGGCAGACCCGTGATGTCGAACCCGGCCGAGATCTCGGCGCGCTCGCAGCCGTTGCGCACCATCGCCGCATCGCCGCGCTCGCCCAGCGCCAGCGACAACGCATCGATCAGGATGGACTTGCCCGCGCCGGTCTCCCCGGTCAGCGCAGTGAATCCCGTGGAAAAATCCAGCTCAAGCGAGGAAACGATGACGAAATCGCGGATGCCCAGGAATTTCAGCATGACTATCTTTCGGCAACCGTTACGAGCAGGTCAAGATGCAACGCGCGACGAGGCATACCGATGCTGGTAGACGAGGAGCAAGTGAGCACGCAACGCCGCAGATTGACCGCACAGTAGGTTGCCATCAGAGCGTCTGGTTCCAGAGCAGCTTTTCGCGCAACGTATGGTAATAGCTGTGCCCTTCCGGATGCAGCAGGCAGGCAGGCTCGGGATAGCGTGTCACGACGACCTTGTCGTGCAACTGCAGATCCACATGGGTATGACTGTCGTAACGCACGCAGATATCACCGATGCGGTGCATCAGCAGCTCCAGTTCGGAACCGCCCTTCACCACGATGGGACGGTTGCTCAGCGTATGCGGACAGATCGGAACCAGCACCAGCACATCCAGGCTCGGATGCGCGATCGGGCCGCCCGCCGACAGCGCATAGGCCGTCGAACCGGTCGGCGTGGACACGATCATCCCGTCGGCGCGCTGGTTGTACAGATACTCCCCGTCGATACGCACCTCGAACTCGATCATGCTGCCGATCTGGCTGCGGTGCACCACCACCTCGTTAAAGGCCAGCGCATTGAATATCTCCTCGCCGTCGCGCACCACGCGCGCCGACAGCAACAGGCGCTGCTCGGTGACGAACCTGCCTTCCAGCATCGCGCCGATGCTCTCCTGCATATTGTCCAGCGTCAGGTCGGTCAGAAAACCCAGCCGCCCCTGATTCACCCCGACCATCGGCACGCCGTGCGGCGCAAGCGTGCGCGCGATATTCAACATCGTGCCGTCGCCGCCGATAACGATGGCCAGATCGACCGCAGGCCCCATCTCCTCCAGACTCATCGCGGGATAAGGACTATCCCCGAGATGCTCGGCGGTCAGGCTATCCACCACCACCGTCATCCCCCTGGCAGACAAAAACGCGGCCAGGCTCAACAACGGCCCGGCGATTTCCGGGGCCTTGTATTTGCCGATCAGCGCGACGTTCTGGAAGGGGAATTTCATGGCAGCGATTAAACCACATCGCCCCAGCAATGACAAAGACCGCGCAACCGCCCGCGCGCGCCCATTTCTCGAGCCAAACGGCCCGTCCATCGGATACAATCGGCCCGGCAACAATATATAGGCCAAACGGCATATATGTCTCGTATTCCCTTCGTGCTAGCATCCGCCGATAACAAAAAAACGCTAACAGGGGACACGAATGCTTTGGATTGCCCCCTCTGAAAAAGACCTAGCCAACGATGCACTTGAGCAACGCCTGTGGAATGCCGCTGACCAGTTTCGCGCCAATTCTGGGCTGACTGCGGCGCAGTATTCCGCACCTGTGCTTGGTCTCATCTTCCTGCTGTTCGCTGAGACACGCTTTGCCAAGCGTCGCGCTGAATTGGAGTCCGCTGGCGCATCTTCTCGTCGCGCCACTTCCCGCACTGACGATCCCGCCGCCTACCATGCCGAGAGTGTGATCTTCCTGCCGGAGATCGCACGCTTTGCGCATCTGCTGAACTTGCCGGAAGGCGCGAACGTCGGGCAAACCATAAACGATGCGATGGCTGAGATCGAAAAGCACAATCCGCAACTGGCGGGCGTGTTGCCACGCACCTTACTGAGCACGACGATCCACGTACCAGCTACGTGAATACAGATAAGGCAATGTTCCAGACTCGTTATGACCATATTGTCGCAGTCGTAACTGCAATCAAAGCTCGCACCCCTCCGTAATGGCAATGTTCGATTCCTCCACAGACAACCAGTTCATCTTTCCCTTCCCTTTTTTCAATGGGAAAAGTAGTATGTTTTCCCATCAAAACTGCTTGCACGGTATTTATGCAATCACTTAATAAAAAAGCAATTTCACGAATCTATGGGCGCGGTAGGGGTTGGGCGTTTTCTCCGAATGATTTCGTCGAGGATTTCAGCCGCGATCAGATTGAGAATGCGCTGTCCGGTTTGTGCCGCGAGGGCAAGATACGCCGTGTCTGCCGGGGTATTTACGACTACCCGAAATTCAGCGAGTTGTTGCAACAGGAGCTAAGCCCGGACTTCGATCAGGTGGCGCAGGCGTTCGCGCGCAAATTCAACTGGCGCATCCAGCCATCGGGCGATGCCGCGCTAAATCTGTTGGGATTGTCCACTCAGGTACCAGGTCGGCTGGTGTATCTCTCCGATGGGCCGAACCGTCAGTACGACATTGGCAATTACACGCTGGAGTTCAAGAAGTCGGCCTTGAAAGATGTCGGTTTCAAATACCGCGAAAGCGGGCTGCTCGTACAGGCGCTGAAGGCGCTGGGGCAGGAGCGGGTGGATGAGGCGGTGATTGCAACGCTACGCAAGCAACTGGATGAGACCGCGTGCAAGCGCGTGCTGAAAGATACGGTGACGGCGACTGGCTGGGTGTATGAGGCGATCAAGCGGATTTGCGGGGAGCGCGGCTGATGGAAGCTGTCGCGCGATTATCCGCCGCTGAACGCCGCGAGCTGTTTGCCGAAACAGGAGCGCGCAAGGGGATGATGCCCGCCATCGTGGAGAAAGACTTCTGGGTGTGCTGGACGCTGGGCAGGTTGTTCGCGCATCCCGAGTTGTCGCGTTTGCTGATGTTCAAGGGCGGCACGAGCTTGTCCAAGGTGTTCAATCTGATTGAGCGTTTTTCTGAAGATATTGACCTGATCCTGGATTGGCGCGTGGTGGTTGGCGAGGATGATCCGCTGGCCGCGCGTTCCAACACAAAACAAGAAGCGCTGAATAAAACGATTGAAGCCAAGGCAGTGGATTACATCGGTGGTGAGATGCTGGCGATGATTTCAGGGGCGGTTGATCCAATCTGTCGGTGTGCGGTGGCTGAAGATGACCTGCATGCCTTGAATGTGATCTATCCGGCGGCTTTCTCCGATGCCTATCTGCGGCCGGAAGTGCGTCTTGAGATCGGGCCGCTTGCGGCCTGGATGCCCTACGACCATTACCGAATCAAGCCTTATGCAGCCGAGGCGTTCCCCCAGCTTTTCAAGCAAGCGGATTGTGCAGTGCAAGCCATACGTGCTGAACGCACGTTTTGGGAGAAGGCGACGATTCTGCACCACGAAGCGAACCGTCCGGAAAGCAGTCCACAGCCGCTACGTTATTCGCGCCACTACTACGACTTGGCCATGATGGCCGCTTCTCCGGTGAAAGATGTGGCACTGGCAGACCTCGCGCTACTTGAGGATGTGGTGGCGTTCAAGGAGCGGTTCTATCGACGACCTTGGGCGCAGTACGATCAGGCAAAACCGGGAACCTTCAGGTTGATTCCATCGGGACATGTATTGGCGACTGTGGAGAAAGACTATGCGCAGATGCGCAACATGATCTTTGGTCGCTACCCAGATTTCGGCGAGATCATGGGAACGTTGCGCAAGCTGGAGGCAGAGATCAATGGGCTACACCGAGGATACGCATCATCATCACAGTTTATGTGCCAGATGCCACCATCTGGAATGAAGATTTAAAGACAAGGAGATAAGCATGAAATGCCCTATCTGCAGACACGGAAGCACCCATGCAGGCGTTGCCAGCATCACTCTGGAACGCGGCTATTCAACCGTGATGTTCAAAAGCGTCCCGGCTGAAATCTGCGACAACTGCGGCGAGGTGTTCCACGATGCGAAAGTAACCAAGTCGCTCCTGGAGCAGGCAGACCTTGCCGCAAGGAGTGGGGTCGAGATCGACGTGCGAAGATATGCCTGACGATTTAAGGATGCACTTATAAGTATGGTTTTGTCGTTCCCGCGCAAAGGGGTAAGTAGGCAAATCGCGTAGCGGCTGCTCGCAAAGCGGGAACCCAGTTAATTCAACAAGCTGGATTCCCGCTTTCGCGGGAATGACGACTTGATCAGCACATTCCTAAACAACAAAACCCGCTTCGGCGGGTTTTTTGTTGTCCACAGTTTCTGTGAATAAAGCTGTGAAGAAAAGCCGGAAACGAAGTACTGAGCGCTTTAAATCGGCTGCGCCTCAATAAAGAGCAGCACCTCGCAAAGCAGCCCGGACTCCCCCGCGGTCGCGGGGATAGACTCTTCGGCCAGAACCGCAGCCCTCCAGTGCTGACCTCCGAGGGTGCACAGTTCGACGACCATGCGCCGCGCCATCAGTGGAGCGCGGTTGGTTTTCTTCCAGGTGCGGATGGTGATGCCCCCGCCCTGATCGTCGCGATGTATTCCGGGCTGTCGGATACGGTGTTGTGGCCGGTATGGGCGATGGTCCGCAGCGTCGCCACGCCGGGGGTGAATGCCCGGTACAGCGCGCGCGTGTTCTCCATCGGGATGATCTCGTCGTCGGCCGCCGCGATGATCAGCGTGGGACATTTGACCTGCGGGGCGAAGCGCCAGGATTCGAACGTGTCGAGCAGGATCAGGCCGACCGGCAGGTACGGGAAGTTCCGCTTCGCCAGGTTGAGCAGGCTGTCGTAGGGCGTGACCAGCACCAGGCGGCTGACCGGTTGACCGGCGGCCAGGCGTGTCGCGACGCCGCTGCCGAGGCTTCTGCCGACAAGGACGATGTCGGTGTGTTTGGTCCTCACTTTTTCGAACAGCAACCGCGCGTCCTTGTGCAGTGCTTCTTCCGACGGCTGGCCGGTGCTGCGCCCGTATCCCCGGTAGTTCATCATGTAGATGGCATGATCGGGGAATGCCGCCGCGAATTCGGGCAGCGCGTAAGTCACGTCTTCCGCGTTGCCGCCGAAGTAGATCAGCGCCCTGGCCCCGTCGCGGGGTCGCGCGGTGATGTGCAGGGAGGCGTCGCCCGTGTCCAGCGTGATGTCGCCGGCCTGCACCGGCCCCGCCTGCGTCGGGAAATAGATGTGCGACCGCTGCGTGGCGAACAGCAAGAGGCACAGCCCGGCATAGGCCGCCAGCGCGATGCGGGCGATGCTGTAGAGGATGCGTTTCGTCCGGGATGCGCCGCTCATTTGCCCTGGGTCACGTGGATGCGCGCCTCGGCCAGCTTTTCGTAAAGGCTGATCTGGCGCCGGATCGGCCACCATGCATACAGGAAGATCTCCATCGGGCGCCACATGGCGACCCAGCCGATGATCGTCAGGCTTTCGCGCGCGATGTTGTAGCCGGCATGGTCGCCGACCGATCCGATGGCGTCGGCGGCGAGCAGGCACGACGTGACGAAGGCGAGGCCGATGACGAGGCTCTTGCGGCCCTGCTGGAAGAGTTGTTTCAGCGCGCGGCGCTTGCGCTCGGCCTGGTAGGAGAAGTGGTTGTGGATCGCGCCGGTCAGGATTGCGGCCGGGTCGCCGTCCGTCGGCCATTGTTCGAGGTGGATGGTGATGTCGAAGCGGCTGCCCGGCGCATATCCCGCCGCCCAGGTCTCGATGTAGTCTTCGGCTTGCGGGTCGAGGTCCTTGTTCAGGAACGGCGTCGGGTCCATCGAGTTGAACAGTTGCCCGAGTTCGCGCACGCGCAGCGCGAGCCGGTGGACGGGAAGATGATGGGCGGGTTTGGTCATCGCATATTCCTTGTCGGGCTACTCATCCGGGCTCAATTAGAACATGCTGCTCCCCGCTTCGCACGCCCGTTCTCTCATTCCTCCTTGACCCGGAACCACGCCGCGTACAGCGCGGGCAGGAACAGGCAGGTGAGCAGCGTGGCGAACACCAGCCCGCCCATGATGGATACCGCCATCGGCCCCCAGAACACCTGGCGGGTCAGCGGGATCATCGCCAGAATGGCGGCGGCGGCGGTCAGTGTGATCGGGCGGAAGCGCCGCACCGTGGAGCCGATGATGGCCTCCCAGCGCGACTTGCCCGCCGCTTCGTCCTGGCTGATCTGGTCCACCAGGATCACCGAGTTGCGCATGATCATGCCGGCCAGCGCGATGAAGCCGAGGTTGGCGACGAAGCCGAACGGCACCTGGAACACCAGCAGGGCGAAGGCCACGCCGATCAGCCCGAGCGGCGCGGTGAGCAGCACCATCACGGTGCGGCTGATGCTCTGCAACTGGATCATCAGCAGGGTGATCACGCCGAGCAGCATCAGCGGCACGACGGCCTTGATGGCGGTCTCGCCCTTGGCGGATTCTTCGATGCTGCCGCCCATCTCGATGCGGTAGCCGGTCGGCAGCGTGGCGCGCAGTTCGTCCAGCTGCCGGTCGAGCTGCACCGATACCGTCGCGGGCTGCATGCTGTCCGCCATGTCGGCGCGCACCGTCATGGTCGGCAGCCGGTTGCGCCGCCAGATGATGCCTTCTTCCAGCACCGGCACGAGTTTGGCGACCTGCGCCAGCGGCACATGCCGCCCGCCGGCAACGGGGATGTCGAGGTCGGGCAGGCGGTCCAGCGACCGGGTGTCGCTCCCGCAATCGGCCGGCTTCGCCGGTAACGTGTCGCAACTGCCGCTCCCGCGCCACACCACGTCGATCAGCTGGTCGCCCTCGCGATATTGGGTGAGCGCGATGCCGTTCAGCCAGCCCTGCAACGCCATCGCGACTTCCTGGCTGGAGGTGCCGACACGGCGCGCCTTGTCCTGGTCCACTTCGACGCGCACGCTCTTGACCTTCTCGTTCCAGTCGAAATTGACGTTCTGCAGGTGCGTGCTGGCGCGCATCAGGGTGGCGACCTGTTCGGCGATGCCGCGTATCTGCGCGACGTCCTCGCCCATCACGCGGAACTGCACCGGATAACCGATCGGCGGGCCGTTCTCCAGGCGCACCACGCGCACGCGCAGGTGCGAATAATCGTCGGCAGCGAAACGTTGTTGCAGCCTGCGCTTCAGCGCCTCGCGCTCTTCCAGCCCCCTGGTGACGATGACGAACTGGCCGAAGTTGTCGGCAAACAACTGCTGGTCCAGCGACAGGAAGAAACGCGGCGCGCCGTTGCCGATATAGGACGAGTAGTAATCCACCGCAGGATCGTCCTTGAGCAACTGTTCGATGCGCTCCACTTCATGGCCGGTGGCCTTGAGCGATGCGCCCTGCGGCAACCACACGTCCACCATCAGTTCCAGCCGGCTGGCGTTCGGGAAGAATTGCTTCTGCACGAACTTGCCGAACGCGCCCATCGCCAGCACGAAGACCAGCACGGTGGCGAGGATCACTTTCCAGCGGTTGCGCAGACACCAGGTGACCAGCGCGCGGAAGCGGCGGTAGAACGGCGTGTCGTAGATGTCCTCGCCGTGGCGCTGCGCTTTCTCGATGAGTTTCTTCGGGTCGAGCAACTTGTAGCCGATGTACGGCGTGAACACCACCGCGACGATCCACGAGGTGAGCAGCGCGATGGTCACCACCTGGAAGATGGAAATGGTGTATTCGCTGGCCGCCGATTTGGAGAAGCCGACCGGCGTGAACGCGGCGGCGGTGATCAACGTGCCGGTCAGCATCGGGAAGGCGGTCGAGGTATAGGCGAAGGTCGCCGCCTTGAAGCGGTCCCAGCCCTGTTCCATCTTCACGATCATCATCTCCACCGCGATGATCGCGTCGTCGACCAGCAGGCCGAGCGCGATCACCAGCGCGCCGAGCGAGATGCGCTGCAGGTCGATGCCGAACACTTTCATCAGGAAGAAGGTGATCGCCAGCACCAGCGGGATGGACAGCGCCACCACCGTGCCGGTGCGCCAGCCCAGGCTCAGGAAGGACACCGCCAGCACGATCAGGATCGCCTCGGTCAGCGAGTTCTCGAACAGGCTGATGGAACCGCGCACCACCTCGGGCTGGTTGGCCACCACATGCACGTCTATCCCGGCCGGCAGTTTCGCGACAAGATCGTCCATCGTTGCCTTCAGGTTCTTGCCGAGATCGATGACGTTGCCGCCCCTGGCCATCACGACGCCGATGCCGATGGCGGGCTGTCCGGCGACGCGCATCTGCGGACCGGGCGGATCGGCCAGACCGCGATGCACCTCGGCGATGTCGCCCAGCCGGAAATGCTGCCCGTTCACCAGCAGGTCGGTTTCGCGGATGCGCGCCACGCTGTCGAACGCACCACTCACGCGCAAGCGGATGCGGTCGGTCTGCGTCTCGACGAAGCCGGACGGTGCGACCGCATTCTGCCGCTGCAACGCATCGGCCACCTGCAGCGGCGTGATGCCGAGCGAAGCGAGCCGGGTCTGCGCCACGTCGATATAGATCTTCTCGTCCTGCACGCCGATCAGTTCGACGCGCTTCACGTCCGGCACGCGCCGCAGTTCCAGCGCGATGCGGTCGGCGTGATGGCGCAGCGCGGCAAGGTCGAAGCCGTCGCCGGTCAGCGCGAACACGTTGATCTGCACGTCGCCGAACTCGTCGTTGGGGAACGGCCCCTGCACGCCCTGCGGCAGGGTATGGCGGATGTCGTCGAGCTTCTTGCGCACCTGCCGCCAGGCTTCCGGCACCTCGGTCTTGGGCGTGTAGTCCTTGAGCATCACGAACACCAGCGACTCGCCCGGCTTGGAGGCGGACCGCACGATGTCCACCCAGGCGGTCTCCTGCAGTTTCTTTTCGATGCGCTCGGTCAGTTCGCGCTCGACCTCCTGCGCGGCGGCACCCGGCCAGATCGTGCGCACCACCATGACCTTGAAGGTGAAGTCGGGGTCTTCCGCGCGGCCAAGCTTGAAATAGGAGATCGCGCCCGCCGCCATCAGCACGATGATCAGGTACAGCACCATCTGCTGATGCGTCAGCGACCAGGAAGAAAGATTGGGAAAGCGTTTCATCCTAGAACCTTTGATTTATCCACGAAAATCACGAAAAGCACGAAAACGAAAAGGCTCCGAACCGATTTGCCATGTATTCCATTGGCGATATGGCAGCAGACCGTTCCCGTAAAAGCCATCGTGTCTGGGAAAGCCTTTGTCTCACGGCGAAATCCAGAGGCACACCATTTCGTGCCTTTCGTGTATTTCGTGGACTCGCGGTTTTTTTCAAACCTCATTGGGCGCTTTCGAGGATGCGTATCTTCTCGCCCGCCGCCAGCTTGTGCACGCCGGCACTGACGATGCGCTCGCCCGCCGCCAGCCCGCCGGTGATCAGCGCGCCGTCATCGCGGTAAGCCGATACCCGCACCGGGCGCAGGCTGATGCTGCGGTCCGCCGCGACGATCCACACCGCCGTCCCGTCGCCCTGCTGGAACAGCGCCGTCAGCGGAATGAGGAACCCTTCCCGGTTGTCGCTTCCGGAGAAGCGCACCCGCGCGGTCATACCCAGCGCGACCTGCGCATCGGTGTCCGCCAGCGCGACGCGCACCGGATAGGTACGGCTGGCCGCATCGGCCATCGGCGTGATCTCGCGCACCTTGCCGGCAAGAGGCGCCGAACCATCGCCGGCCAGCGTGACCTCGACGGGAGCACCGGCCCTGATCTCGTTGAAATGGGCTTCCGGCACCGCCAGTGCGACCTCGCGTGCGCCGTGTCGTGCGACACGCACGACCGGTTGCCCGGCAGCGACCACCTGCCCGGCCTCGGCGAACGTCGCCGCGACGATGCCGTCATGGTCGGCGCGCAACGTGGTGTAGGCGGACTGGTTACGCGCCAGTCCGGCCTGCGCCGACGCCGCTTCGAATGCGGCCTCCTTGGCGTCCAGCGCGGCCTGGCTGACAAAGCCTCTGGCGCGCAGTTCGCGGTAGCGTTTGATCTCGGCTTCGGCGAGCCTGAATTGCGCGGTGGCGGCGCCCGCCTGTAATCCGGCGTCCGACGCATCGAGACGCGCCAGCACCTGCCCGGCCTTCACTTGCGCGCCCGCATCGACCAGCCGCTCGACCAGCTTGCCGCCGATACGGAATCCCAATGTCGATTCGTGGCGTGCGCGCACCTCGCCGCTGTAGACATGTCCGGCATCGCCCGCCTGCGTGCCGACCACATGCGTCATGGCCGGACGCTCCGCCTTGGCGGGCGGCGGCGCTTCCTTGCCGCAGGCGGTGAGCGCTACGGCGATAGCTACGAGCAGAATGGATTGCTTCATTTTAAAAACCTTTTCTCAGCCCACGAAATATACGAAAGGGAATGAACCGTAAAACTTCTATCTACCCACGGAAATAACGTTACTCAAGCCAGACAACTGCTCAATAAAACGATGCTGCCCATCATTACATGCGTTCAACCCGATATATGGAGCCACTGTCCCTTCCCCCTTGCAGGGGGAAGGCTAGGATGGGGGTAGATGTGCTGCACATCCACGTTTCTACCCCCTCCCTACCCCTCCCCCTGCAAGGGGGGGGGAACCTTGTTTTCCAGGCCGTTCAGCAACAGATCGAGATGGGTTTTCAGATAGGTGTCCGGTTCCTGCTGGCCGCAGGCGCACGGTCCCAGCGAGTAGCGCCAGATGGCGAGCATCAGCACCGGCGCGATGGCCACGTCGATGCAGGACTCGACATCGATCGCGCGGAATTCGCCCGCCGCGATGCCGCGTTGCAGCGACTGGCGCAGCAGGTCGCGGCCGCGCAGGATGACATGCTCGTAGTAGTAGCGCGCCACCTCGGGAAAATTGCCCGCTTCCGAGATCATCAGCTTGGGGATGCCGCCCAGCGGCGTCGCGCCGACCAGTTCCCACCAGCGCAACAGCAGGCCGCGCAACAGCGAAGCGGCATCGTCCCGGTGCTGCGCCAGCATCAGTTCGCCCTGGTCCAGCACCGGCAGGATGCCCTGCCGGATCACCGCCTCGAACAGCGCCTCCTTGCCGGAGAAATACAGGTACAGCGTGCCTTTGGACACACCCGCACGGGCGGCGATGTCGTCCAGCCGGGTCGCCGCGAAGCCGCGCTCGACGAACAGGTCCAGCGCGGCCGCCATCAACTCTGCGGGGCGCGCTTCCTTGCGTCTTTGTCTGACCGGCGTGGCTGTTTGCTTCATGGCGAATGGTTACTGACCGACCGGTCAGTAATGTAAGTCCGGCCATACCGTCTGTCAACCGCGCCCGCCACCATGCGGCTTCTGGTGCTGCGGCTTGGTGATAGAATCCCGCACCATGCTGAACGAACGCGCACAGATCCTGCTCAAGACCCTCGTGGAACGCTACATCAGCGACGGACATCCGGTCGGCTCGCGCGCGCTGCAGCAATACTCCGGACTGGAAGTCAGTTCCGCCACCATCCGCAACGTGATGGCCGACCTCGAGGAGATCGGGCTGGTCAGCAGCCCGCACACCTCGGCGGGACGCATCCCGACCGGCCTGGCCTACCGCCTGTTCATCGACACCATGCTGGTCACCAAGCCGCTGGACCATGCACGCGTGCAGCAGATGGAACACCAGTTGCAGCCGGACAACCCGTCGCGGCTGATCGCGCAGGCGTCCAGCATGCTGTCCGAACTGACGCACTTCGCCGGCGTGGTCGCCACCCCGAAACGCAACGCCATCACCGTGCGCCAGATCGAGTTCCTGCGCTTGGGCGAGAAGCGCGTGTTGCTGATCATCGTGATGCCGGACGGCGAAGTGGAGAACCGCGTGCTGCTGATGGAACGGGACTATTCGCAGTCGCAGCTCACCGAGGCCGGCAATTTCCTCAACCAGCATTACATCGGCTGCAGCTTCTCGCAGATCCGCGACCGGCTGCACGGCGAATTGCGGCAATTGCACCAGGACATGAGCGCGCTGATGGCGGCGGCGCTCGCGGCGGGCGATGCGGCGGAAGCGAAGCAGGCCGGGGATTACGTCATCAGCGGCGAGCACAACCTGCTGAACGTGGACGACCTGTCCGGCGACATGAACCGGCTGCGCCGCCTGTTCAACCTGTTCGAACAGAAGACCGAACTGCTGCAATTGCTCGACGCCAGCCGCCGTGGCCACGGCATCCATATCTTCGTCGGCAGCGAATCGGGGCTGGCCTCGCTGGACGCGTGCAGCGTGATCACCGCCCCCTACTCCGCCGACGGCCAGGTGGTCGGCACGCTCGCCGTGGTCGGCCCGAAGCGCATGGACTACCAGCGCGTGATCCCCATCGTGGACATTACCGCGCGCCTGCTCGGCAATGCCCTTTCGCATAATTGAAAAGAAACCCACTGTCCACGAAAATCACGAAAGGCACGAAATAATGGGTGGGGATATTCTTTACCGGGAAGAGTGCTATCGAATACAGGGAGCCGTGTTTGAAGTGTACCGGGAAATGGGATGTGGTTTTCTGGAAGGCATATATCAGGAGTGTATGGAGAAGGAATTGTCAAAACAGGCGATCCCATTCCTGGCGCACCCGGAACTGAAGCTTTCTTACAAGGGAGAGCCGTTGAGGCAAATCTGTATCCCGGATTTTATCTGCCATCAATCTATCGTTGTCGAACTCAAGGCTGTCGCAACCACAACTGGAGAACACAAGGCACAAGTACTGAATTACCTGAAAGCAACAGGTATGCGCTTGGGCCTGCTGGTCAATTTCGGCTGCTATCCGAAAGCCACGATCGAAAGGATAGTATTGTGAAACCAGCTTCGAGCAACATTTCGTGCTTTTCGTGTCTTTCGTGGACAATCGTTTTTCCAGAATTAATCCATACAACATTCATATGAACTATCAAACCGAACCCGCCCACACTCACGGCACGCCCGAAAAGACCGGTATCCTGCTGGTGAATCTCGGCACGCCCGACGCGCCGACCCCGGCCGCGGTACGCACCTACCTGAAGGAATTCCTCGGCGACCCGCGCGTGGTGGAGATCCCCCGTGCGATCTGGTGGCTGATCCTGAACGGCATCATCCTCAATACCCGCCCGAAGAAGTCCGCCGCGAAATACGCCAGCGTCTGGCTGAAGGAAGGTTCGCCGCTGCGCGTGTACACGGAAAAACAGGCTGCTTTGCTGCAAGGCTACCTGAGCCGGCGCACCAGGGCGCCTTATGTGGTGGACTACGCGATGCGCTACGGCAATCCTTCGATCCCTTCGGTCCTGCGCAAGCTCAGGGAGCAGAACTGCCAGCGCATCCTGGTGGTGCCGCTGTACCCGCAATACGCGGCCAGCACCACCGCGACGGTCACCGACATCGTGTACCGCGAGCTGCAGCAGATGCGCAACACTCCCGCGATCCGCACGATCAGGCATTTCCACGACCGTCCCGGCTACATCGAGGCGCTGGCGAACAACGTCAACGACTACTGGATGAAGAACGGGCGACCGGAAAAGCTGCTGATGAGTTTCCACGGCCTGCCGCAATTCTCGCTGGACAAGGGCGACCCCTACCATTGCGAATGCCACAAGACCGCGCGCCTGCTGGCGCAACAGCTCGGCCTGAAGACGGAGCAATATGCCGTCAGCTTCCAGTCGCGTTTCGGCAAGGCGGAATGGCTCAAGCCCTACACCACCGCGACACTACAGGAACTCGGCAGGCAAAAGACCCGGCGGGTCGACGTGGTCTGCCCCGGATTCGTCTCAGACTGTCTGGAAACGCTGGAAGAGATCGCGATGGAAGGCAAGGAGGATTTCCAGCATGCGGGCGGCGGCGAATATCACTACATCCCCTGCCTCAACGACCGCGACGACTGGATGCACGCGCTCACCGACCTGGTGATGGACAACCTGCACGGCTGGCTGGCTGAGCCCGACAAGGCCGAACTGGAACTTGGCCGGCAGCGCGCGCTGCAGATGGGCGCGCAGGAATAAGTTATTCGCCGCGCACCAGCAACACCGGCACCGATGCGCCGCGCACCACCCCGTCGGTGACGCTACCGAGGAACAGGCGGCTCAGGCCGGTACGCCCGTGCGTACCGATCACGATCAGGTCGGCCGACCAGTCGCCCGCCTCGCGATCGATCACGCTGGCGATGCGCTCGCCGTGCGCATCGAGCAATGCCGTCTCCACCGCCGCACCGCCCGCGCTGGCCTTCTTGGCCGCCTGAGCCAGCACGCGTTCACCGGATTGCCGTACCGCCTGTTGCAGGCCGGCATAATCGACGTTGGCATACCCCTCGGTATCGAGCGGATAGACCTCCTCGCTCACATGGACCAAGCGCAACCGCGCCCGGTCTCCCGCCAGCTTGACCGCCTCCTGCAGGGCGCGCGCGGCAGTGTCGCTGCCATCGACCGGAACCAGGATACGCTGATACATGGTGATCTCCTCCCCGTTGACTGCCCGACCCGGCGGGACGTTCTCAGAGCCTGATGAAATGCTCGCGGTAGTGGCGCAATTCTTCGATGGATTCGTAGATATCCGCCAGCGCCTCGTGCTTGCCGTGCTTGGTCAGTCCCTTCGCCACTTCCGGCTTCCAGCGTTTGACCAGTTCCTTCAGCGTGCTCACGTCGAGATTGCGGTAATGGAAATAGTCTTCCAGCGCGGGCATCCAGCGCGCCAGGAAACGGCGGTCCTGGCAGATCGAGTTGCCGCACATCGGCGAAGTGCGGGTCGGCACATATTCCCTGAGGAATTCCAGCATCTGCGCCTCGACCATCGCCTCGTCCAGCACCGAGGCCTTCACCTTGTCGATCAGGCCGGACTTGCCGTGGGTGGACTGATTCCATGCATCCATGCCGTCCAGCACGCTGTCAGGCTGGTGCACCACCAGCACCGGCGCTTCCGCGACGGTCTCCAGATCGGCATTGGTGATCACCAGCGCGATCTCGATCACGCGGTCGGTATCCGGTTTGAGGCCGGTCATTTCCATGTCTATCCAGACAAGGTGGTTTTGGTTTTGTGCCATAATTCGCGCGTCTTGAAATCTGAACGGTAAGGCGCATATTGTGTCACAACCGCGCCACCTGCGAATACCCGCCACCCTATGACCGCTATACAGTTCACTGTTTTCTTCATCGTCGCGCTCGCGCTGACCACGCTGGCCAGGCTGTGGCTGGCGCGCCGCCACCTGGCGCATATCGCCGCGCACCGTGCCGCCGTGCCGGAAGCGTTCCGCGAGAGGATCGGCCTGGACGACCACCAGAAGGCCGCCGATTACACCTCCGCGAAGACGCGCTTCGGCATGCTCGACATCCTGTTCGACGCCGCGTTGCTGCTCGCCTTCACCGTGCTGGGCGGCATCCAGTCCCTCGCCAACCTCTGCAACGCGTGGTTCGATACGCCGCTGCTGCAGGGCACGGCGACCATCGTCGCGGTGCTGCTGCTTTCCACCCTGCTGGAAACACCGTTCGGCCTGTACCGCACCTTCGTCATCGAGGAACGCTTCGGCTTCAACAAGATGACCTTCGCGCTCTATCTCAGGGACGCGCTGAAGAGCCTGCTGCTCGGCGCGGCGCTCGGCCTGCCGCTGCTGATCGGCGTGCTGTGGCTGATGGAACGCATGGGCGCATACTGGTGGCTGTACGTGTGGCTGGTGTGGATGGCGTTCAACCTGCTGATCCTGTTCATCTACCCGTCGTTCATCGCGCCGCTGTTCAACAAGTTCACGCCGATGCAGGACGGGGCGATGAAGGCGCGCATCGAGGCGTTGCTGCAAAAGTGCGGCTTCGCCTCCGGCGGGCTGTTCGTGATGGACGGCAGCCGCCGCAGCGCGCACGGCAACGCCTACTTCACCGGCTTCGGCAAAACGCGGCGCATCGTGTTCTTCGACACGCTGCTGGAACACCTGAGCGGCGACGAGGTCGAGGCGGTGCTGGCGCACGAGCTCGGCCATTTCAAGCGCCGCCATGTGCTGAAGCGCATCGCCCTCACCTTCACGATGAGCCTGGGCTTCCTGTGGCTGCTCGGCCAGTTGATGCAGACCGACTGGTTCTACGCGGGGCTGGGCGTCACCACACACTCTACCGCGCTGGCCCTGCTGCTGTTCTTCCTGGTGCTGCCGGTGTTCAGTTTCCCGCTGCACCCGCTGCTGTCGGCCTGGTCGCGCAAGCACGAATTCGAGGCCGACGCCTACGCCGCGCAGCAGACCGGAGCAAGCCATCTGGTCAGCGCACTGGTGAAGCTGTACCAGGACAATGCCGCGACGCTGACGCCCGACCCGCTGTATTCGAAGTTCTACGATTCGCACCCGCCCGCCGCACTGCGCGTCGCCCATTTGCAAAACCTTCAGGAGAACACATGAGACTCGCCACGACCCTCGCCCTGCTCTGCGTCGCAACGGCGGCGACCGCCGCCCCTTTCCCTAACGGCAACGCGCAGACCGGGCAGAAACTGTTCCAGCAATACAAATGCAATAGTTGCCATGCCGCGATGCTGGGCGGCGACGGCAGCGCGATGTTCACCCGTGCCGACCGCAAGGTGCGTAGCGCGGCGGAACTGGTCGAACAGATCCGCTTCTGCAGCGGCAACGTCGGCGCGAACCTCAGCGCGCAGGACGAGCAGCATCTCGGCGCCTATCTCAACCGCTACTACAACCTGAAATAAATCGCTTGAAAACGACAGGACAGATCATTGCCGCGTTCGGCCGCCAGTATCTGGCGCGCCTTGCGGACGGCAGCGAACTGGCCTGCCTGACGCGTGGCAAGAAGAGCGAAGTGGTGTGCGGCGACCGGGTCGAGATACAGCGCACCGCCGACGGACAGGGCGTGATCGAACGCATCGAGCCGCGCCGTTCGCTGCTGCACCGCTCCGACGCCTACCGCGAAAAGCTGATCGCCGCGAACGTCACGCAGATCGTCGTGGTGGTCGCCGCAGAACCGTCGTTCAGCGACGAGCTGCTGGCGCGCTGTCTGGTCGCGGCGTTCGACCAGAAACTGGACGTGCTGATCGTGCTGAACAAGTGCGATCTGGCGCAAGCGGCCGAAGCGGCGCGTTCAAGGCTCACCCCCTATCGCGCCATCGGCTACCGCGTGCTGGAACTCAGCGCAAAACAGGACGTGTCCGCGTTACGCCCCTTCCTGACCGGCCACACCAGTGTGCTGGTCGGCCAGTCCGGCATGGGCAAGTCCACGCTGATCAACGCGCTGCTGCCCGATGCGCAGGCCGCCACGCGCGAGATCTCCGCCGCACTGGATTCCGGCAAGCACACCACCACCCACGCGCGCCTGTACCGGATGGACGAGACCAGTGCGCTGATCGACTGCCCCGGCGTGCAGGCCTTCGGCCTGCACCACCTGAGCCTGGGCGGCATCGAACAGGGGTTCGTCGAGTTCGCGCGATATCTGGGGCAGTGCCGCTTCCACGACTGCCATCATTCCCACGAACCCGGCTGCGCGCTGCGCGAGGCGGTCGCGGCAGGAAAGGTCGATGCGCGCCGGCTGGAACTGTTCCAGCAGATCAGCGCGAACAAGGCTTGATAAAAACTCCGTGGCAGGCCGGAATCCGCATGCTCCGTGCCATATCAACGATGTTGCCGGTCAAATAACGGGACCGTTTCTGCCCGGCACGCAGACGCAGGTGAGTATCCGAATGCCGACCTTATCGTGATGAACGCTTGCGCGTCTTGTTCACATACAGATCGCATACGTGAGGATGCCTGGCCAGCATGGTTTTCAGGTGCGGGATGCATACGACCTCATCCTTGCTTTCCTTTTTCCGGAAAGTATGGATGCAATTCTCGCAGGCCGATTGAGGTGAAGAACCGGCATCGCGTTGTAACAGTTCGGTCATACTTGCCCCCCTTGCCCATCAGACAAAGAACCACGCCGTACATGCGTCCTGTGGCAGGCGTGCCGGAAATTCGTGTTTGTTCAGACCGCATGGGAAACCGGAGAGCGATACAGGAGAGAAACTTCCTGCAGCAGTCCCGCTACCTTAGTTTCCCGTAGGCCGGAGACTTTGCGCCCATGCCTTTCAGCATGTTTGCCAAGTGGCGCGAATGGTATTTCCCTTTGCTTGTGGATGTCAACATCCGCCGAAGCGTGTTGGCGGAAACAGTGCCACTGCCCCCGAGGGATCGTCTCCCGGAGGCATGAAATCATCGCCGCACCGTAACTTAGGATGGTGGAGCGGGTCCCAGCCCGGTCCGGAAGTCCCGCCCGTTTTTCAAGACGCACTCAACTGCAAACCGCCCTGACTTGAAAAATGTCCGTATGCCCCTGCAATATCTTCTCGATCCCGTCCTGCTTCAGGGTATGCATGCCCTGTTCGATGGCCAGTGAAAGCAGTTCCTCGACGGCAGCCCTTCTCTGGACCAGTTTCTTGATTGGCGCGGTCGCCTCAAGGAACTCGTACAGCCCCACTCTTCCCTTGTATCCCGTACCGCCACATTCCGTGCATCCGATAGCGGAATAGAGCAGGAATTCTCCGGCTTGGTTGGCATAGGTCTTTTGCCATCTTTGGTATACGGCTTCCGGATCGAGCAGGGTACCCAGACAATATTCCCCGGCCAATTCCCGAATTTCGCCCACCGATGCAATGCGGCTTTTTCTGCAATGCTCGCAGTAGCGCTTGGCCAACCGCTGCGCAAGAATACCCACCAGCGCATCAGAAAAATTGAACGGATCCATTCCCAGATCGAGCAGTCTCACCGTACTTTCCGGCGCACTGTTCGTGTGCAACGTGGAAAAGACCATATGGCCGGTCAGGGAGGCCTCGATGGCTATCTTCGCGGTTTCGATATCGCGCATCTCGCCGACCATGATGACATCCGGATCGGCGCGCAAAAAACTGCGCATGGCTGCGGCAAAAGTCCAACCGATGCGCGCGTTCACCTGAACCTGGCGCAGCCCGTCCTGGGTGATCTCGATGGGATCTTCCGCCGTCCATATTTTGCTGTCCGGAGTATTGATGAATCCGAGTATCGAATGCAGCGATGTCGTTTTTCCCGATCCGGTCGGCCCGCAAACCAGGAACAGTCCATAGGGCTTCACGACCAGCTTCTGGATCCTGTCCAGCACAGCAGGATCAAGGCCGATCTTTTCGATCGGGATGGGGGTGGAAGCGGCAAGCACCCGCATGACGATATCCTCAAGGCCGTTGGCCGTCGGGACGGTCGCGACACGAAGCTCGATCTTTTCTGCTCCGCGAAGCTTGAACTCGATCTTCCCGTCCTGCGGCTTGCGTTTTTCGGAAATATCCAGCTTCGCCATGATCTTTATTCTTGAGATCAGCGCATTCCTGAAATTGGGCGGAAACTCGAAATATTTGCTGAGCGTCCCGTCGATGCGGAACCGGATGATCGTATTGCGCTTCCCGGCATAGGTCTCGACGTGGATGTCGGAAACGCCCTGGTTATAGGCATCGAGAATCACTTTGTTGACCAGCCTGACCAGCGTGTTGTCCGACTCTGCGACCCCCTCCTCGGATGGCACCTCCTCACCCTCGTCAAGGACCAATTCGGAAGCCAGATCATCGATCTGTTGTGCACTCTCCTCCTTGTAGAACTGTTTGATAGCATGAAGGATGTCATCCTTCGTCGCCATGACCGGCACCACGTGCAGATTGGTCAAGAATTTCAGATCGTTCAAGGGTTGCCAGTTCATCGGGTTTTCTGTCGCGACGATCAGCGTCTTTTCCGTGCAGTACAGCGGCATGATCGTATATTGGCTGACAAAGTTGAACGGGACGAGCCGGACAGCATTGGGATCGATGCTGTAATCCCTGACATTGACGAACGGGATACCCAGTTTTTTTACCAGCATGCGCTTGATGGTGTCTTCGTCGACGATGCCCATGCTGACAATGATCTCGCCAAGCGCTTTTTTCCTGTCCAGCTTCTGTTTGGTCAACGCCGCGTCCAGCTCTTCGGGTGTGATCAACTTTTCACGGATCAGCACGTCGCCGAGCTTCAAATTGGAGCCGGTCTGTCGCTTGACTGCCGCGATGAGCTGGTCCGGTGAAACGATCTGCTCATCGGTCAGGTACTCGCCGATACGCTTGCTACGCAACTGTTCCTGCTTCTCCAGCCCTGTCTCGACATCCTTCCGGGTGACGACATTCTCTTTGATCAGCATCTCGCCGATCGACTCGCCTATGCGGTAGCTCTTGATCGCGTGCGCGGGAATGAAATACCGGATGACCGATTCCGCCGATTTTGGCAAATACAGATAGAGCCCCGATTTGTCTATGACGAAACCGACCGTCTCGCCATCGAGAGTCTTGCCGTTGGTAAACACAACCGAGCAACTCTGCTTCTCGGACGGCTCGAATGAAGCGATATGCCTCTCATCTATCAAGCCCGCCTTCTTTTGCAGGGTCACCGGATGGGCCAGATGAAGCTGGTCGATGAAAGGAAGCTTCGGTCTGGAAATGTCGCCATTGGCAGTCAATATCTCCAGCACCCCCTCCGCTGGGGAAAAGCGCGTCAACTTCCCTTGCAACTCGTGTCCGTCGTTGAACAGGATAAGGCAGGGTTCGCTCTCGAAGGTGTTCAAATCCTCCTTGAACTCATAATAGAACGGGGCCGGCCAATTGATGGGTTTCATGATTGCTCCCTGGATCGGTTCTTCAATACATCCGCCACTCGCCAAATCTCCGAATGAAACCTTGCGACACGATTTGGGCTTGATTCACTCTGCATTGCACAAAATCTGCGTCAGCAGACACGAAATTTTCCCGTCTTGAGCGGAAAAACCTGCGGCTGCATTTTGCACCCGCCAGACGAATTAATCCATATCTACCGACGGGTTCCGAACGCTTGAGGCTGACACCGTGCGCTTCTCTTTTTCAAGAACACTTCGGGTCCGGCCAATTCAGTCGCGTCTGCAAAGCGTGGCTACCAATATCGCTACGCCACCCATAGCGGCGGCTCGTCCATCAGCGCGATCTGCTCGCGCAACTCGAGGATGCGGTCCTGCCAGTAGCGCTGCGTGTTGAACCACGGGAAAGCGGCCGGAAAGGCGGCATCGTCCCAGCGCCGCGCGATCCATGCCGAATAGTGGATCAGGCGCAGGGTGCGCAGCGCTTCGAGCAGGTGCAGCTCGCGCGGGTCGAACTCGAAAAAATCCTCGTAACCCGCCAGCAGGTCGGAAAACTGGCGGGACTGATCGGCGCGTTCACCGGACAACAACATCCACAGATCCTGTATCGCCGGCCCCATGCGGCTGTCGTCGAAATCCACGAAGTGCGGCCCGAGGTCGGTCCACAGCACGTTGCCAAGATGTTATATGATGTGCCAAGAATACAATAAGATTACATAGTTTTGATCGGATATCATCGTTAGGCAAGTATGAAACCAGTATTTTTGCCGTCATGCGAAGTTGTTATGTGATGTCATATGTTCATAAGATTACATAAGACTTGTTGAGGAGGGACTGATGGATTTTGTAGTCATTCGGGCTAAGGTCCTATCAGACTCCACAGGAGCTGTTGCCGAAATCCCCATCCTTCTTACCAGTGAAGGGGCGATTCACCCTTTAGTCGATTATCTGCTCTGGCGACGGCATGATCGCAGCCTTGCTTGGATGCGCAAGGTCGTTGAGGATGTCAGGCTTCTGCTGGCTTACATGCAAGTCAATGCGCACCATTATTCTGATCCGGAAAGCCTGTTCCATGGTTTCATCCAGCGCCTTTATACCGGAACGATTGGTCCAGACGGCATCGATCCGAGCGGCTTATACTGGAGGCCGCAAAAGCACCGGATCATCGGCAACATCCTTACACGCCTGACGGACTTCTCTAACTGGGTGGCCGAACGTCATGGCACAAACCAGATCAATCCCGCGCGCACTGCAAGCAAGTACGATGAACTCATTGCGATTGCCGCAAGGGCAAGCCGAAAGGATCGGGCATTCCTCGGGCACACCTGGAGAGCAATGCCGGAAGGAAAGGCACGGATGGCCCGGAGCACCTTGGCCAAGCAGGCTCCCAAGATCGGGATGGGAGACGATGCCATCGCATTCCCTGAGAAGCACTTCAGTGATTTGCTGCTTAATGGCTTTGTCCGTTACGGAGAAAAAGGAAGCCCAGATCCATCCCGGCGGCTTTTGTTACGGGATTGCCTGATAACGTTACTGATGCACGGCGCCGGCTTCCGACTGTCTGAATGCTTTCACCTATGGCTATGCGATGTCATGCCAGACCCCACTGATCCGACCATTGCGCTGGTTCGCATTCACCACCCAAGCGAAGGCGAAGCTCCGGAAGACTGGTTGGACGAGCATGGCAATCCAGTGAAGGGCAACCGGGCAATGTATCTGGCTGCCAAGCACGCACTCCGTCCGCGCAACGAACTGATCGATAAAAGTTCGGCAGGCTGGAAGGACCCTAGCCTGGACGGCAAATACTACATGCAAGCCTACTGGTTCCCGAGGGAGTTGGGACGCCTGTTTCTTCAGCTCTGGAATCTCTATCTCAGAGAGCTCATTCATATTCAGCGTTTCCATCCGTACGCCTTCGTTGTCGAACAAGGCAAAACAGCAGGTGCTTTGTATAGCATCGATAACTACAAGCAAGCGCATGCCCGTGCCGTTAGACGGATTGGGTTGATCCCATCCAAGGCCATGGGAACCACGCCTCATGGCCATCGCCACGCTTATGGCCGAAGGCTGATGCGGAGTGGCATTGACGCTCAATTAAGGCAAAAGGCGCTCCACCACAAGGCACTAAGTTCCCAAGCAGTCTACGTTGCTCCCAATCCGGCCGATGTCACCCGAGCACTGGATCAGGCAACGCAGATACTCGACACCATGGCAGCAGAAGGTCGGCACGTAAAGCCAGAGTTTGACATCGAACGCTTGCTTGCTTACGGTTTCACCGATGTCGATCCTGATGGCCTGCTTTCAGGCCCCAACCCGAAACTCAAATAACTACTTTTATGGCCCGCCGAAAGAGAAGCAGTATCGTCCCAGTTGCCGCCGACCTATCGTTCGGATGGGTTGAGCGAGAGCTGGGACCTGAATTCCATACATGGAAATTGCTGGCCGCAGCCTGGATCGCCACGCAGCCGTTAGGACTGGCTGATCGGATTAACGGCCTGCGATGCTTCTTAAAGACGTACCTGCACGGGCTGAGATTACCCCTGGAGCCAGCAATACTCTTGCGCCGGAGTCAGCCCTTGCCGGACTTTTATGAAACATCCCTGCCGCAGTCACATGGTGGAATCAAGTGGAACAATAAGGTTCGGCTCTTTCTCGACTGGGTGCTCGAACAGCACTTTTCTGAGCCGGATGATAACGGAAAGCCTGTTGTCAGCCCCGAGTTCTGGAACCCGATTCCCTACCGCTCCCAGCAGGGAGCAATCCGCCCCACGGAATCAGTACACTCCCCGTTACCCTATCGTTATATCGTTGAGCTGAGAGATCGCTTGGCTCAGGGCAAGACCTTTCGCGAGTGGGTCTGGGCGCATACGGTATGCCATGGAGCCTATGGGGTTCGCAACGACTGGTTCGAAGTGACGGAAGATAAAATTGATCGCGATGATCCCGATTGCGTATGGCGCACCAGAAAAACCAGCTACAAGAGAGGAAACCGCACGATCTTCGAATTGTGGAGTCCGACCCGAGCGGTCGCTTTGCTGGTCAAACTGATGCTTCCATTGCGAACACACCAAGTGCGCATGTTGGATTCCGGCGAGGCGGATACATGGCGTTATACCGCAGAAGGATGGAAGTTAAACGACAGCCCACACGCATCCGGATCGGCAAAAAAACCCATTGAACGGGGTATTTTCCGGAAGTTCAACGATCTGGATTTGAGTGAAGTGCGAACTTCTCTCTACATCAACACCAACAAGACCTCGGACATTGCCAAAGACGGGGGCGAAACCGGATATGTCATACCTTGGCAATATCAGGAACTGTTGTATTGGCTCGAAAAGCTCAGGAATTGGCAGGAGAAGTATAACCCTCTCCCGCACCCGATTAGCTGGCGCGAACTCGATCACCGTCACCTCAGAGGCCCCAGGTCGGAGTACCAGTTAGCGAAAATGCCAGATACCTGCTTCCTGTTCCGCGATGCTGCCGCCCACGATGATGACAAATACAAGCCGATTATCGACGACACTCTATTCTCCCTTTGGTACCGGCTGCTGAATGATTTGGAACAGCGCTGCGCGCGTCGAGGAGAGACTGCGATCGAAGGTAAGCCGTTGCGTTTCGTGGTCGACAATACATCAAGGACAACGCTTTACCCGTTGCACAGTCTCCGTGTGTCGCTGCTCACCTGTTTGGCAGTAGATGCGGAAGTCCCCCTTGTCGTGCTTTCGAAGCTGGTTGCCGGGCATAGCCGAGTGATCATGACGCTCTACTACACCAAGATCGGCGTCAGACAAATGACGCATGTGCTCAATGCCGCCAGCGAGAAGCTGGCCCAAACGGCAGAAGCCGGCCTGAAACGGTTTCTTGCCGAGGCAGAATACGATGAGTTGACCCGTGGTGCCGTAATCAACAATCTCGATGGCGTGAAAGCGGCACTGGCAGTCCAGCCGGGTGACAGGAATCCCGCCGGCTGGATGGCTCGCAGCTACGGCTTGTGCCTGGTAGGCGGCAACACTTCCCCGGATGAATTCAACGGAAAGATCGGCGGCTGCCTGAATGGTGGCGACCTGCTGCGCTCCAACACCAAGGACGCCTCAAACAACGTGTACGCCCCTGTTCCCGGCGGAGCTGGGAATTGCATTCGGTGCCGTTGGTTCATCACCGAGCCTCGCTACATCGATGCGCTGAGGGCGCATTTCAACAATCTGAGTTATCACCTCACCGAGGCGACAAAGGTGGCCAAGAGATACGAAATCAAGCTGGAGGCGCTCAAAGCAAAGCGTTACCAAGCAGAACTCGCGGATGTCCCCTTCACAGAACAGGCCGAACTCCTCCGGGTTTCTACGCTATGGGAATCAGCCATCACCAAGACAGACGATTTGGGCAATGACCTCATTGCGACGTTCAGACTCATCAAACGCTGCTTCAAGCTGATTGAGGAACCTGAGAGCAGTAAATGCGGAAAGCAGCAGCTCGTAGCTGTGGGCGGGTTACAGGATCTCAAAATGATTTTCGAGGATACCCAATCGGAGTTGTTGCAGCTTTCCGGCATTTGCGAGGATGCAGAGCTTTATCCCAACGAGAATCCAGGTGAGGCTATCGTGCGCAGAAGCCAGCTGCTCGATAGCGCTCTCTACAGGGAAGGCGTCCAGCCCGTGTTCATGACCTTGTCCAAGGACGAACAACTACGCCTAGGAAACCGATTTATGGAACATCTTTCAATCCTTGCCCAGCCTGACAACCCGAAGCAAGGGTTGAGGCAAGTAGTCGGCATGATCGAATCAGGGCGCAGCCTTGTGGAACTTGGACTTCAGGATGATTGGTCTTCGCTCTTTGATGATCCATCGGCTCAACGTCCGCCGGCCAATGTTTATGATCTTGCCGGGAAACCCACCTCCTTGCCGATAATCGGAGAGATTTCATGAGCAGCATAGATCCGAACCACTTGTTTGAGACCCTGAAAGCTGGCGCGCGACCACAAAAACAACAGAACCTAGAAATCATGCACCAAGTATGTGCTCAACTGCATCGACTGGGTAGCAAGGACTTCTCGCTTGCAACAGTCGGCCGGATGTCGGAGGAACGTGGCGGGATGTCCAGGCGAGCCCTTTACAACACAACTTCGGATGACTTCAAGGCACTGATTCGGGCATGGGCAGAATCAGCGACCGACAAAACCCCAAAAACTAAGCTACGCGAATCACTACCATCGGACAATGAGTTGCTAAAGAAGATCGCAGACCCTGCCCTGAGAGCCTTGCTGGGCGGAATCATTGCAGAACGAGATCGGCTTCGTAGCGAGGTTAAGGTGCTTAAGAGCAACGCCAATGTCGTGATCGATAAACGTGTTCTGCCGGGCCATGTCAATATAACGCCGAAAGGGCAAGTTGTTCAAATCGTGGGAGGGGCGGGATTATCCGATACTGAAAAAGAAGCGCTCGCTCAGGCTATTTCACCTGAGTTTCTTCGTCAGGAAGGATGGGAGGAAGGAGAAAACGGCGAAATACTAAATACACGCGGACGGCGACTTTTCGCGATCGGATTTGCCAACGCAATCAGAAAGCTCTTGATGTCGTGAAAGCAATTACGCCCCAAGTATCTTCTTTCACCAGCCCTCTTTGAAGCCAAAATCGCCCCTGATCTGTCGGTCGACGGTGTTTTGTCGAATGACGGCTTCTCGGTGCGGATTGCCTGACCGCTTTCGCAATCATGGCGGAAGTTCTAATCTCTTTCGAGCGCCATAACAGATAAAACTGGGCATCGGCAATAACAGGGCGCTTGGCCTGGCAGTCCATGTTGCTGATGACGAAGACCGATTGTTTCATCGCCCGCGCCCCATGAGCATGGTTCTCCTTAGAAATTGATTTCCACACGAGCCCCTGCGATCCATACGTTCTGCCGTGCGGGATTCATGTTCGGGCGGAGGACATATTGCACTGTGGGCTGAACCGCAAGCCAAGGATTGACCTGTATGCGGTAGGTTGCTTCGGTGCTTGTTTCGCTGCTCAGGCTGTTATTCAGTCGTTGAAATGTTGAGCTGGCATGACTGACGGTGACGCCAATGGCAGCGATGTCGTCGTCGCGTCCAGCAATCATGCCGTGATAACGCAGACCTATACTGCCAGTCCAGTCCGACTGATGAATATCCTTGCTGGCGACGCCGTAACGCACGAAGCCTGCCAATCCCTGTTCCGGATGATCCTTTTCGTTCATCAGCGTACGTTCCGCCAGGAAATAGGCTCCCTGACTTGGATGAAGTATGGGGTTGAGTGGATCAAGGTCGCTAAAACGAGTGGAGTAGCGCCAATAGCCAATAGCCGTCTTGTTGAAGTATTCGCCATCATTCGACCCATCGGGTTGCGGCGTGAGCCCGAGTTCCACAATGGAAAGCGTCCCGTCCCCCTTGTTCAACTGGATATGGGTGCCGCGGTAGTTATTGGGGTCACCTGGAACGCCATCGGTCAGTGCATATTGAACATAGAAGCCCTTATCTTGCGAGGTGTATTTCACGCGGAGCCCTAATGCGCCGGTCGGGAAGATAGGCGGAGCATTCATGCCCGACTGCCCCCAGATCATTCGCCATGCCGTAGGGAGTCTGGGTAAACACAGCGGAGGTATCGTTGACGTAGAACTCGGAATCTATCGCATACAGACCGAACAGCACGGACAGACTTTCATCGTAGAAGCCCTTTTGAATCCAGGCCTGAAAAAACTGGGCCGTATTGTTCGCCTCGATGTTGTCCACGATAACGAAACTATCGACATAATCCCGGTTAAATTTGCTGCCGAGTTGGCTGTGATATTGGACGTAAGCAGTAGTGGACTTCCATCCCAACCGCTTTTCCAGGTCCATCTTGACCCTGGCTTCTGTGTTGCCCATCCATGCCGTGCCCCGCTTGATCCCACCGGACAGATTGGAAAGAACATCGCTCTTGTGGGTAAAGCCCAGCTCAATTCCTTCGTTATAAAGGTTAGAGCGCACGCCGCCCCAATCACCGGTAAGCGTCTCCGCATTCCAGTCTGGTCCCGTCTCTTCTGCTGCCACAACAGAACCGACGCCCCCAATGGCTATCGCCAAGGCAAAAACATATTGAAGAATCATTCCCCCCCCTTTTTTTATCATTACCGTGATATGGCCCGGTTGGCCTGTTGAACTAGACAACACTTGGATTTCTCCAAGCCAAAGTGCACAATCCCTTCCCAGGGCGGCAACCGTCCACTATATCCTCAAACGTTACCCAAATCGAACCGGGAACGAGCCGCCGGCCTGATCCGTGCACACTCCCGCAGGCTTGGTGTTGAATTTCCATCCCAAGCGGCACGAGACTTCATGTCCATCTGCAGATTTGGCAACCGTCTCGATGGAGTAAACCACATGTTCGGTGTCGAGACCGGAAAAAATCCGATTCCAATGCTTCGGATTGACCCCATAGTAGCGCTTGCGCAGTTCCGCCAGATTGGTCTGGCGATCGACGGCAAAGCCGCGAGCCTCATAACGGCGATCCGGCGCTTCCAGCACAAGGAGGTTGCCTTCCCCGCGATCATGCACCAATTCGCCACCCACAAACGGTGTACTGCCTTGTTTGTCCAACGGGTGAGTCGGGCTGGCGCAACCGGTCAACATCAAGATTGCCAGTATGCTCAGGTAAGATTTTTTCATGGTATTTCCTTTCATCAATAAGTTGTGGCTACTTGATCCGTATCAAGCGTTCGAAAAACGACATGGCCGGCGATTTCTTCATGCCGCAAGTTCATCCGCGTCATAACGCCCCCTGCTTTTCAACCGCAGTCACCTGATAGATGCCGCGCCCCGCCAGACCGCAGTCGGCGATGCGCAACGCCTGCAAGACATCATCCACATCCTCGTCCTTGAGCAGAATGTCCACGCGAACGTGCGGCGTATATCCGATCACGCGGTCGCGCGCGGAAAGCGCCGGGTCATATTCATCCTGAGGGCTGTGCCCCTCGACCTGGATGAACGTGAATCCGGTCACCTGCTCAAGGCTGTGCAGCGTATCCGCAAGCGCACGCTGAATATCGGCATGCACGATCAATGTAAGATTTTTCATCGGGGGCTCCTTTGGGGATTACTGATGTGCAGCTCGGCACGCGCCTCGATCCAGGCATAGAGTGTGGGCAACAGCACCAGCGTGAGCAGCGTCGAGGTAAACAACCCACCGATCACCACAACGGCCAGTGGCCGCTGCAACTCGGAGCCGGGACCGGTGGCGAGCAGCATCGGCACGAGGCCGAGGCTGGCGATGAGCGCCGTCATCAGCACCGGCCGCAGCCGGCGCTCCGCGCCTTCCTGCACCGCTTGAAGCACCGTGCGCCCAGTCTCACGCAACTGATTGATATAAGCCACCATCACCACACCGTTGAGCACCGCCACGCCGAACAGCGTGATGAATCCCACCGAGGCCGGCACCGAAAGATAGAGTCCGGAGAAGTAGAGACTTACCACTCCGCCGATCAGGGCGAACGGGATGTTCAGGATGATCAGGCCGGCTTGACGCACCGAACGGAAGGTTGAGAACAGCATGAAGAAGATCAGCGCGATCGACACTGGCACGACCACCGCCAGGCGTTGCGCCGCGCGCTGCTGGTTCTCGAATTGCCCGCCGTAGTCGATGTGGTAGCCCTCGGGCAGTTTCACCTCGCGCTCGATGGCGGACCTCAGTTCCTCGACGAAACCAACGACATCGCGTCCCTCGACGTTGGTGCGCACGGCGACTAGCCGCCGCGCCGATTCGCGCTGAATCAGCACCGGGCCATCGGCCTCGCGCACGTCGGCGACTTCCCCGAGCGGCACCAGCGCGCCACCGGCAGTCTTGATGAGGAGTTCCTTGATCGCCGCAGGCGAGGCGCGTGCGGCTTCCGGGTAGCGCACCAGCACACCGAAGCGGCGGCTGCCTTCGATGATCTCGGTCACCACCTTGCCACCGACGGCTGATTCGACCACGGCGTTCACATCCTCGTTATTGAGGCCGTAACGCGCGAGCTTTGCCGAATCGATGGCGACCGTGAGGTAGCCCTGCCCGGAAAGGCGCGCGCGGAATATGTCGCTCGCGCCTTGGGTGCGCTGGACGATTTCCTCGATCTTGCCGGACAGCTCCTCGAGCACGGCAAAATCGTCGCCGACGAGCTTGATGGCGACATCGGCGCGCACCCCGGACAGCATCTCGGAGACGCGCATGTCGATCGGCTGGCTGAAACCGGCCTCGACGCCCAGTTCCTCGAAGGGTTCGAGTTTCTCGCGCAGCTTCTCCTGGAAGGCTTCGAGCCCGTAGCCCCAATCCTCGCGTGGCTTGGTCTGCAGGAAGCAATCGGTCTGGTAGAAACCCATTGGGTCGAGCCGTAATTCGTCGGCCCCGCTGCGGCAAATCATGCCGGTGACCTCGGGAATTTCCAGAATCGCTTTCTGGATCGGCGCGTCCAGTGCGAGAGATGCCTCGAGCGATATATCCGAGGATTTCTCCAGATTCACCACCGTTTTTCCTTCGTCCATCGCCGGCATGAACTCCTTGCCGATCAACGGAAACAACGCTGCGGCAGCGATGAGCAGCACAATCGCCCCGAACACCGCGGACTTGCGGTACTCGAGCGCCCATCGCATCACCGGCAGATACACGCGCTTGATCGCCCCCAGCAAGCGGTCTTCGCCGTGCGCACCGGAGCGCATGAGGAAACTCGCCAGCACCGGAATCACGCTGAGCGACAGTAGCAGCGACCCCAGGAGTGCGAACACGATGGTCAGCGCCAGCGGCCCGAACATGCGGCCTTCGAGCCCGGTGAGGGAGAACAGCGGCAGGAATACGATGACGATGATGAGGATGCCGGACAGCACCGGAGCGGACACCTCGACCACGGCGCGATAGACCAGATGCAAGCGGCTCACGCCCTTGGGTGCATGCACGAGCTGGGTGTGGACGTTCTCCACCACCACCACGGCCGCATCCACCAGGATGCCGATGGCGATGGCAAGCCCCCCGAGCGACATCAGGTTGGCGCTGACGCCGAACAGGTTCATCAGGATGAAGGTGGACAGCACCGTCAACGGCAGGATCAGCGCCACGGTGAGCGCCGCGCGCAGGTTGCCGAGCAGCACGATCAGCACCAGGATCACCAGCACCACTGCCTCGCCGAGCGCCTTCTCCACCGTGAGCACCGCAGCGTTGATGAGATCGGTGCGGTCGTAGTACGGCTCGATGGTGACGCCCTTGGGGAGCGTGGGGGCAAGGCGCGCAAGTTCCTGTTTAACGGATTCGACCACGGTGCGGCTGTTGGCGCCGACGCGCAGCAGCGTGAGGCCGGTCACGATCTCGCCTGCGCCGTCCGCGGTGACACCGCCATAGCGCACCAGCGATCCCTCCGCGACCTCTGCGACATCGCCGATGCGCAACGGCAAACCGCCGCGCGTCACCACGGTGATGCTGCGGATGTCGTCGGCATTCCTGAGCTGCCCGACGGTGCGCACCAGCAGCATCTTGTCCTCGCGGTTGACTCGGTCGCCGCCGGCATTGCGGTTATTGCGCCCGATGGCGCGTTCCAGATCGTCGATGGCCAAACCCTGTGCGGCGAGTTTGCCAGGATCGGGGCGCACCTCGAAGGCGCGCACCAGCCCGCCCATCGAGTTCACGTCAGCCACGCCGTCCACGGCGCGCAGCTGCGGGCGGATCACCCAGTCCTGGATGCTGCGCAGTTCGCTGCTCGAATAGCCGTCTCCCCTGAGGCGATACATGTAGATGTCGCTCAAGGGGGTGGCTATCGGTGCGAGCACCACTTCGGCCTCCTGGGGCAGCGCGCCCTTGGCCTGGTTCAGGCGCTCCGCGACCTGCTGGCGCGCCCAATAGATGTCGGTGCCGTCCTCGAAGTCGATGACGATGTTGGATATTGCGTACTTGGTGGTCGAACGCAGGAGCTTCAGGCGCGGGATGCCCTGCATCTCCATCTCGATCGGGAAGGCGATGCGCGATTCGACCTCGGTCGGCGCAAGACCCGGCGCCTTGACGAGCACCTGTACTTGCGGCGGCGAAATGTCGGGGAATGCGTCGATGGGTAGCGTGCGGAATGACCACAGGCCGCCGGCGACCACCGCGACGGCGATGATCAACATCATCAGGCGTTGAATTAGTGCGAATCGGATGAGCGCGGCAATCATGGCTGTTCCCCCTTCCCGCCGACGAGGGACAATCCGGCGGCAAGCCGCAGATCGGCCGAGGCCAGCGCGCATGCCTGCAACAACTCCTGGTAACGGGCGCGAGCATCGAAGTAGGCGTTGTTCGCATCCACCAGCGCAAGGACGTTGGACTCGCCTGCGGCAAAACTGCGACGCGTCAGTTCGAAGACTTTGCGTGCGGGTTCAATCAGGTTCGCATTCACCTGCTCTGTCTGGTTCTGCAGGCGAAGCAGTTGCGCGTATGCCTGCTCCAGACGCATCCTGGCGTCGCGCATCAGAGCCTCGTAACGTGCACGGCTTGCTTCGGCCTCGGCCCTGGCCTTGCCTTCCGAAGTGCGATTCCGGTTCAGGATCGGAATCTCCATGCCGATGCCTATTCCTATCACGTTAATCGTTGCGCCGTTGTTGAAATCCCGGTCATGGAACAGTTTCAACACGGGATCCGGATAACGCTGCGATTCGGCCACTTCGATTCCTTCCCTTGCTGCCTCCGTCTCATGGCGCGCGGTCTCGATGGCGGGATGGCGATCGAGTTCGCGAGCGAAGACATCGAACGAAGATGGACGAGCCGGAAGAGTCAGAAGCGTGGTCTCGGCGGCTCCGTCCGCAAGACCCAGCAGATTCTTGAACCCGATGCGGGCATCCTCATAGTCGCGTTCGGCCAGGATGGTCCCCTGACGGGCATCCTCGCGCATGATTGCGAGCCGCCCGAGTTCAAGAGGACTCAGGTAGCGCTTCAGGCGATCTCCATAGCTCGCTATCCGGCCTGCTGCGAAATTATTGGTAAATTCCAGGCGCTCTTTGGCTAACTGGCGTTTCGCTGCGGCGAATTGCACCGCATGAAAGACGAGGGCCGCTTCATGTTCCAGCAGCAGAGACTGGGCCTGGCGGTTGGCTTGCGCTGCCGAAAGTCCTGACTCGGCTGCGGCACGTTGACGTGCAATCCGGCGTAAAGGAAGCGGCTGGGAGAGCGCCAACTGTGCGAGCCCCGTTCCTCCTTGCCCGTTCAATTGCCCGATTCTGTTATCCGCCCGCAGGTCGATGCTTGGATTGGGCCAAGCTCCCGCCTGAATCAATTCCTCCTGGCGCATATCCACTGCTGCGTCGGACTGCCGGCGTTCCGGCGCCACTTCCAGCACGCGACGGGTTGCCGATTCGAGCGTCCAGACTTTCTGCTCCTTTGCCGATAATAGGACCTCGGATGTCCTCGTAGGCGCGATAGCTGGTTGTGCAAAGGCGGGGTTGAAATACAGCACCGCCAACCCCAGCGGCAATAACAATCTAATCATCGAATTCTCCCGACTGAACGAAGTTGGAATTCGGCGAGACGTCAGAAGCCGCTAAGCACGAGCTAAGCGATATAACAAGACACGTCCCGCCGGATCAGGCGAGAGTTGTTCTGGGTGGACGAAAAAGATCGTCGGGGGAAGATTGCTGAAAGGTTGCCGTCAGTTGGACGGGGTGATCGTCAAGGCACTTCGAAATCCCAAAGGTCGATTGACTTGGCAATCCCATGAAATGGCCGATGGCATGGCACCAGTGATCGCATGGCTTTTCGGGTGTAACGGTCTTGAATGCTTCGTGGTCAGTTGAAAGGTTTACGTCATCCACAACCGAACTGCGCTGCTCGTCGAACCACACGTCGGCTACAGCTTCTTTGTTAAACGTCCAGCCGACTGCATTGCTCGCGAGCGAGAGCATCAGGAAGTAAACAGCCAGGCGGAGAAACCTTTTCATGGCCGGCATGTTAATGCTTATTGCGATTTGATTGCAAATATTGATGTGACACTGCGGTGAGGATAGAGGCAACTCCAGCACCTAAGCCGTTTTCTCGGAAGCAACCTTCAGGGGGATAAACAACGGGCTGAATTGCTCAGTGTGTCTTATGTGACTCCATGGGCTTATCGGCCAAAGGCCGAAGAGCAGACTATCCTCACTATCAGCATGAACTACCGCACTTGGCACGTATGGGGCAAGTTAACGGTCCGATAGAACGTGGCGACCAGCTGGCTGCTGTTTCCCAGGCGACCTTACTGTCAAAGCCCAAGCTCAGATCAACGGCAGTTCCTGCATTAATGCCACCTGCTCGCGCAGTTCAAGAATACGATCCTGCCAGTAGCGGACGCTGCCGAACCAAGGAAAGGCTGCGACAAAGGCAGGGTCGTGCCAGCGGCGGGCGATCCAAGCACTGTAGTGGATCAAGCGCAGCGTGCGTAGCGCTTCGACGAGATGCAGTTCGCGGTCATCGAATTCATGGAATGTCTCGTAGCCGCGCAGCAGTGCCGCAAGCTGACCTCGCACCTCCACCTCATTGCCCGAGAGCAGCATCCACAGATCCTGGACCGCGGGTCCGCTGCGGCTGTCGTCGAAGTCGACGAAATGCGGACCATCGTCGGTCCATAGGAGGTTTCCGGGATGACAATCGCCATGCAGTCGCAGCATCTGGACGTCACCAGCGCGTTGGTAGGCGTGATTCACGCCATCAAGTGCTTGGTCGGCGACGCTGATCCAAGCCGGCCGTAATTCCTCGGGCAGCCAGTCGCCGTCAACCAGGAAATTGCGTGGCTCAATACCGAAGCTCTGGATGTCGAGAGAGGGTCGTGATTGGTACTCTCGGCTTGCACCGACCGCATGGATGCGTCCGAGGAAACGCCCCAGCCATTCGAGCCTATCTTCTCGCTCGAGATCAGGCGACCTTCCGCCTTGCTTGGCGAATAGCGCGAAACGATGATTCTGGAAATGATGCAGCGTTTGTCCGCTGAACGACAGCGGCGGTACAGCGGGAATCTCCCGCTCCGCGAGCTCGATGGTAAATGCATGCTCTTCGAGGATGGCCGCATCGTTCCAGCGACCGGGCCGGTAAAACTTGGCGATGCGCTGGCTGCCGTCCTCGAGCCAGACTTGGTAGACGCGATTCTCGAAACTGTTCAACTGTAGCAGCCGTCCATCGCAGCGCATTCCGAGGCTATCGATCGCGTTGAGAAGACACTCAGGTGTCAGGTCGGCATAAGGGGTATCGAGATCCACGTTTTTCATTACCACAGAGCGCTAGGCAGGTTGGACGAACAGGACTCAAAACTATTGTATACAACAGTTTTAAAATCCCATAATTAATAGGAATCCATCAAAACTATTGTAGTTTGACATCATATAACAATCCGACAGTCGCCATGCAGTCGCAAGGATCTCACTTCTCCGGCGCGGTCGAAGCAGCGCCGCACGCCGTCCAGCGCCAGCGCGACCACGCCGCGATAGACTTCGTGCAACTCCGGCGGAATGAAATCGTGCGCCAGCAGGTATCCGGCCGGCTCGACGCCGAAGCTGCCGACATCCAGCGTCGGGCGATGCCGGTAAGGTTGCAGCGCACCGACCGCATGGATGCGCCCGATGAATCGCCCCATCCATTCCAGCGTGTCGCAATCGTCCATCTCCGGTGCGCGTCCGCCATGTTTTGCGAACACGGAAAAACGAAAACCGTCGGATCTGTGCAGTGTTCGGCCGTCGATCGCCAGCGCGGGCACGACCGGGATCTCGCGTTCGGCCAGCAATGCGACGAATTGGTGTTCTTCCAGGATCGCGTCATCCGACCAGCGCGCAGCACGATAGAACTTGGCGACCAGCGGCGGCCCGTCCTCCATGCCAACCTGATAGACGCGGTTCTCGTAACTGTTGAGCGCCAGCAGTCGGCCGTCGCTACGCAGGCCGATGCTGTCCAGCGCGTCCAGTACGGTATCGGGAGTCAGGTCGGAAAAAGACCGGGGGTGCGCCATCTAACCGAGCAGGCTGGCCAGCGTCAGCAGGGACAGCATGAACAGCATGAACAGCACCGCGCGCCATACCAGCCCGATGGTGCTTTGCATGAAGTCGGCATCGGCATCGTCGCCGACGCCAAGTTCCGGACGGTCGAGCGGCAAGCCGTCCTGCGGGATCGGCATGCCCAGGCGCACACCCAGCGCGCCCGCGCCGCCCGCCAGCAATATCCCGGTTTCCGGGTCGGGCCATGCGGCAGACTGGGTGCGCCAGCAATACGCGGTGTCTTCGAAGTTACCGACGATGGCAAAGGTACTGACCGTCAGGCGGACCGGCAACCACTCCAGCGCATGGAACGCCTGCCGGGCGAAAGCGCCGAATGCGCCCGTATCCGGATTGTCCCGGTTACCCCAGGCCTCCCGCAGGTACTGGCCGAGCCGGTACAGCAGCGCGCCCGCCGCACCGCCCAGCCCGACCGCGCTGAACAGCACGAACCACACGATCACGCCGAACACGTTGTACTGCGAGGCGAGCAGCGCCTCCTCGATGGTGACGCGCGCGACCTCTTCGGCATTCAGTTCGTGGGACGGGATGCCGCGCCACTGCGACAGCAGCGTACGCGCCTCGTCGAGCCGCTCGTCGCGCAATGCCTGGTGGATGTCGGTGAAGTAGTGGCTGAACTGGCGAAAGCCCATGATGAGGTACAGCACCAGCACGTTGAACGCCCAGGCGAACAGCGGATGCGCGCGGTATAGCAGCAGGTACAGCACGATGGCCGCCAGCACCGGCGGCAGCACGGCCAGCAGCCAGGCGATCCGCCCGTGTTCGCGTTCGCCCGCATTGAAGCGGCGGCGGAAGAAATCCGCATAGGCGGACAGCCAGCCGCGCAGGGTCTTGTGCGAGGAGCGCGGCTGCATCTGTTCCAGCAACAGCGCGGCGATCAGGGCGAACAGGCTCATGGGGGCAAGGTGGCATCAAATTCAGACAGGGGGAAGATACCACAGGCACAGCCATTCATTCCAATACGGCAAGGAAGCCTCGAAAACCGTCGCGAACGCAGCCGCTTGCGCGGGAATGACGCGGTTTTTTTCACTCGACTTCATTTCTGATCATCTTGTCCTGATTTATGGAAGGCTCAATAAAAGCTGTCTCAAAAATTAGCGAGGAGGGAGGGATGCAAGGCGCACGGAACGCAGCAACCGGAATGTACAGATAGTACATGAGGATTGCGAGTACCGCGCAACGCCGCAGATGCCCTCCGCAGCAATTTTTAAGATAGCTTCTAAACGATCATTCCCGCCGCAACGGTGTTATTGGTCGCCTCATCGATGACGATGAAACTGCCGGTGCCATGATCGACAAGATAATGGTCGAACACCAGCGGCTGCTGCACCTTCAGCCCGACCCGGCCGATGTCGTTCATGTTCAGCGCGGTGGCGGGATGCTGCTCCAGCGTGTTCACGTCGACGCGGTAATCAAGGCTGGAGAACAGGCATTTCACCGATCGTGTGGTGTGCTTGACGATGTATTTGCGGTTCCGGTCCAGCGGCGTCTCCGACAACCAGCACAGGTTGGCATTGAATTCCTTTGCGACGATGGGGATGCTGTCCGTCTTGACGAACATATCGCCGCGCGAGATGTCGATCTCGTCCTCCAGCGTCAGCGTCACCGATTGCGGCGCGTAGGCACGCTGCAGGTTGCCGTCGTAGGTGACGATCTCCTTGACGCGCGTGGAGCGTCCGCTGGGCAGGATGGTGATCCGCTCGCCCACCGCGATCTCGCCCGATTCGATGCGCCCCATGAAGCCCCGGAAATCGTGGTGCTCCTCGGTCTGCGGGCGGCAAACCCATTGCACCGGGAAGCGGAAATCGGTGGTGTTGAGGTCGTGGTCGATCTCGATGGTCTCCAGCAGGTTCAGCAGCGTGCTGCCGCGATACCAGTCCAGGTTGTCGCCACGCTCCACCAGCATGTCGCCGTTCAGCGCGGACAGCGGCACGCAGGTGACGTTGTTCAGCCCGAGTTGCGCGGCGAATTCCAGATACTCCGTGCGGATCTCGTTGAACCTGTCCTCGGAGTAATCGACCATGTCCATCTTGTTCACTGCCAGCACGATGTGCGGGATGCCCACCAGTCCGGCCAGGAAAGTGTGGCGGCGCGTCTGGGTCAGCACGCCCTTGCGTGCATCGATGAGGATGATGACGAGGTTGGCGGTGCTGGCGGCCGTCACCATGTTGCGCGTGTACTGTTCGTGTCCCGGCGTGTCGCCGATGATGAACTTGCGCTTCGGCGTGGCGAAATAGCGGTAGGCCACGTCGATGGTGATGCCCTGCTCGCGCTCGGCCTGCAGACCGTCGGTGAGCAGCGACAGGTCGACCGACGCCATGCCGCGCTTCTCGCTGGTCTTGCTGATCGCCGAGAACTGGTCTTCGAAGATGGATTTCGAATCGTGCAGCAGGCGGCCGATCAGCGTGCTCTTGCCGTCGTCCACCGAACCGGCGGTGATGAAACGTAACAGTTGTGTGGTGTCGCTCATGATTTTGCACCTCTAAAATTCAATTTCTCTCAGAACCGGATTCCTTCCCCTCTCAGGGGGAAGGTTAGGATGGGGGTGAAACTCATGGCATCTACCCCCACCCCAGCCCTCCCCCTGCAAGGGGGAGGGAGTCAATCAGAAGTACCCTTCCTTCTTGCGCAGCTCCATCGCCGCGTCCGATGTCTGGTCGTCCAGGCGCGTCGCGCCGCGTTCGGTGATGCGCGTGGTCGCGGTCTCCGCGATGATCTCCTGGACGGTGCGCGCGGTGGACGCCACCGGTGCGGTGCAGGTCATGTCGCCCACGGTGCGGAAGCGCACCGACACCACTTCCACCTGTTCGCCCGGCTTGGGCTGCACCAGCTGCGACACCGGCACCAGTTGCCCGTTGCGGCGCATGATCTCGCGTTCGTGCGCGTAATAGATCTCGGGGATGTGCAACTTCTCGCGCTCGATGTATTGCCAGATATCCATCTCGGTCCAGTTGGAGATCGGGAACACACGGATGTTCTCGCCGGGATTGACGCGCGTGTTGTACAGGTCCCACAGCTCGGGGCGCTGGTTCTTCGGGTCCCACTGGCCGAACTCGTCGCGGAACGAGAAGATGCGTTCCTTGGCGCGCGCCTTTTCCTCGTCGCGCCGCGCGCCGCCCATGCAGGCGTCGAAACCGAACTCCTCGATGGTCTCCAGCAACGTCACCGACTGGTAAGGATTGCGCGGCTTGCTCTCGTCCTGGATCACGATGGTGCCGCGCTTGATGGAACCCTCCAGCGAACGCACGATGAGCCGCTCGCCCAGATCGTTCGCCAGCTTGTCGCGGGTCGCAATCACCTCGGGGAAGTTGTGCTCGGTGTCGATATGCACCAGCGGGAACGGGAACTTCGCCGGGCGGAACGCCTTCTCCGCAAGGCGCAACATCACGATGGAATCCTTGCCGCCGGAGAACAGCAGCGCCGGATTCTTACATTCGGCCGCGACCTCGCGCATGATGTGGATGGATTCGCTTTCCAGCGCATCCAGGTGGGTGAAGGGGTATGCAGTCATCGATTTGCTTTCATTTCCATAATCTTTTCGTTTCAAGGCTGCCGCAGGCGCATGAATGATACGCCCGGCCGGCCTCTCTTCCATCAACAGTTCGCTCATGATCTCCCTCCTAGGCGGGAACACCCTGTTCCGCGCCAGCCTGTAACGCGATCTCGACGATGCGCTCGCGGCCAGCCTGGAGAGACGTCCTGTCCGCATGCACTCCGAAACCGTGGGCTACGCCCCCGCCGTTGGGCCTGTGGCTTACGTGTAAGCCACATTCCTTGTTTTCGGGGTTTTCCCACCACCAGCGTCCGGCGCGGATATCCTCGCCCGGCGTGATGGAACGGGTGCAGGGCGCGCAGCCCAGGCTCGGGTAGAACTGGTCGTGCAATTTATTATAGGGCACGTCGTTCTGGCGGATATAGGCCCACACGTCCTTGTTGGACCAGTCCAGCAGCGGATTGAATTTCTGCAGCCCGTTGTCCGCATCGAAGGCGGAGACTTCCAGCGTGCCGCGCGTCACCGCCTGGTCGCGGCGCATCCCGGTGATCCACGCGTCCTTGCCCTTCAGCGCGCGGCGCAACGGCTCGACCTTGCGCACGAAGCAGCAGCCCTTGCGCCTCTCCACACTGTCGTAAAAGCCGTTGATGCCGTGCTGCGCGACATATTCCTCGACCAGTTTCCCGTCCGGGAAATACACAGTCAATGGCAAGGCATAGCGTTCGCGCACTTCCTGCATCAGGTCGTAGGTCTCTTGCGGCAGACGCCCGGTATCCAGGCTGAACATCCCGATATCCGGCTGGTATTTTGCGATCAGGTCGGTCAGCACCATGTCTTCCGCGCCCAGGCTGTTGGCAAACGCCACGTGCCCGAATTCATGCACGGCCTGTTGCAACACGACGAGCGTGTCGGCGATCTTCTTGTTCAAATCCGTATTCATTTCGGCAAAGCCTCCTTCAGGTCCAGTTGCCCATCTTTCTCGGTGGCGAATGCCGCGACCTTGAGCGTCCACGCATCCACCCTGGCGCTCGCCGATGAGACTGCATCGACATCGACATCTTCACTTGCCACGGCCTCGCGTGCGGCATGCGCGAACTCGGCGGCGATCTCTTCCGGCGCCACCAGGTTGAGCTGTGTTGCCAGCACCCTCAGGTCGTCCTGGCGCTTGCCACCCAGCAACTGCGCCACGCCGGAACCGAGCAGGCGCAGGATGGATTCGTTGCACTGCGCCGCCTCGACGTACTTGCGCTGGAACACCAGCGCATTGCGGTACTCGCGCTCGTGCGCCGCCTCGAAGAAATTCGCGCCCACCGTGACCTGCGAAGCGCCCGCGCATTCGCCACCGCCCAGGTTCACCACACGGAAGTCGCTCTTCTCGCCGAAGTCGTGGATCACCTCCTGCAACTGCGCCGGCGACACTTCCGCCAGATCGGCCAGCAGCTCCTTGAAATACTCCGGAGACTGCCGGCGCGCCCACGCGAAGAAACTGCCCTCGCCGCTTTTCAGGTGCTCGTCCTGCACGCGCTGGATCGCCTTGATGATGCGTGCCGCCGGCAGCGCCGGCCCCTTGAGCGCCAGTGCGCCGCCCGCCGTGCCCTGCCCCGCGAAATACATCTGGTAGTGCGGCACCAGCTTGCCGTGCACGCGCTTCGCCTCGCCGTAGATGCCGATGTCGCCGGTCTCCGGTTGCGCGCAGCCGTTGTGGCAGCCCGACACGCGGATGTGCAGGTCGGCCTTGCCGCCCGACAGTTTCGGCGCGACCACCGTGCTGCTGGTGATGCCGAGGCGGCAGGTCGAAGCGCCGGGGCAGGCCACCACGTTGTCGCCAGTCGCCGGTTCCCCCAGTCCCAACAGCGTCAGGCCGCCGCGCAATGCCGCGAGCTTCCGCTCCGGCACGTTGAGCAGCGCAAGATTCTGGTCCTGCGTGCTGCGCACCTCGTCCAGACCGAGTTCGGACAACAGCACCGCCAGCCCGCGCAACTGATCCGCCGTGATGTCGCCGATGGGCAGGGCGACGGGCAGCACGAACAATCCTTCCTGCTTCTGCGCGAACAGCTTGCGCGGCGCGCCCTGCCCCGGCGCAAGAATTGACGATTGCTGTTCTCGTTCGCCTCCTCGCCCGCTTGCGGGAGAGGATTGAGGAGAGGGTGGTGCCTGATGTGCATTCCACTCGCCCTGCGGAGCCGGCTGGTTCGCCAACGCATCGCGGGTGCGCGCGAATTCTTCGCGATATTTCTCGACGAAGCCTTCCGCGCCGAAACGCTCGACCAGGAACTTGATGCGCGACTTCGCCCGCTTGGTGCGGTCGGAATATTTGTTGTGCAGCGTCACCAGCGCCTCCATCGCGAACAGCAGCTCGCGCTCGGGGATGAACTCCTCCACCACGATAGCCTCGCGCGGTTTGTGTCCCAGCCCGCCGCCCGCCTTGATGGTGAAGCCGTGCTGTCCGTCGCGCTCGGTCGCGATCACGCCCAGGTCATGCAACAGTGATTGCGCGCAATCTGCCTCGCAGCCGGAGAACGAGATCTTGAACTTGCGCGGCAACTGCTGGTTGAGCGGGTTGCGCAGGAAATGCACGGTCGCCGCTTCCACATGGGTGCCGATGTCCACGCGCTCCTTGGGGCACACGCCCGCCAGCGGGCAGCCGGTCATGTTGCGCACGGCATTGCCGCAGGCCTCGCGCGAGGTCATGCCCACCGCGGCCAGACGTCGCATCGCCTCCGGCATCTTCGCCAGCGGGATGTAATGGATCTGGATGCTCTGGCGCGTGGTCAGGTGCGCGATGCCGTGCTGTGAGAATTCCGCCGCGATGGTGCCGACGGCATCCAGTTGCCGGGCAGTCAGACGCCCGCCCGGCACCTTGATGCGCAGCATGTTCACGCCCTGCTGGCGCTGGCCGTACACGCCCTGCTGCAGGCGGATGGCGGTGAATCGATCGGGGTCGATGCCGCCCGCCTCGAACGTGGCCAGGGCCTGCTCGAAGCGGTCGATCTCTTCCAGGTCGGACAGGTTGCGTGCATTTAAGCTCATCTCATTTACCTTTCAATCAGAAAATCTTCTTCCACGAAGAACACCAAAGTCACGAAACAAGCCCATCGATCTGCACTTGTATTCCGTTTTTATTTCGTGTGTTTCGTGGACCAATCGCTATGACTCAACTCAAAGCCAGGCGCGTGCCGATCAGCAGCAGCATCAACGCGAGGATGGGACGCAATACCTTTTCGGGTACTTTGGCGCTCAGGTGGCTGCCGATGTAAATGCCCGGCAGCGAACCCAGCAGCAGGCTGCCCAGCAGCACCAGATCCACCGTGCCCAGCGCCAGATGGCCAAGCCCGGCCACCGCCGTCAGCGGCACGGCATGGGCGATGTCGGTGCCCACCACCTTCACGGTGGTCAGGCGCGGATACAGGAACAACAGCGCCACGGTACCCAGCACGCCGGCGCCGATGGAGGAGATGGTCACCAGCACGCCGACGATGGCACCGGTCGCGATGGTGGCGGCGGTCAGATGACGGTGGTGCAGTTCGTGCACCTTGCCGTCGTCGCGCAGCGCGATCTTCCTGATCCAGTCTTTCAGCAACAGCGCTACCGCCGTCAGCAGCAAGGCCACGCTCAGCACGCCGGTCACCAACCCCTTGAGGGAGTTCTCATCCAGCCCGAGCAACTTGAACAAAGCGATGGTGAACAACGCGGCTGGCAGGCTGCCCAGACTGAGCAGGCCGACGATCTTCCATTCCACCGTGCCGTTGCGGCCATGCACCCAGCCGCCCAGCGCCTTGGTGATGGAGGCATACAGCAGGTCGGTGCCGACTGCGGTGGCTGGCGAGACGCCGAAGAACAGCACCAGCAGCGGCGTCATCAGCGACCCGCCGCCGACGCCGGTCACCCCGACGATCAGCCCCACGACAAAGCCAGAAATGGTATAAGGAAAGTCCACGTTATGCCCATCAGTTCTATTGATGGGGCGCATTCTAGGTGCGCATCGTTATATTCCTAAATACTTTTATGTTAGAGTTTAATAACCATTCCGAATAAGCGGGAACGCCATGAACTTCCAGCAACTGAAGTACCTGAACGAGATCGTGCGCTGCAACCTGAACATCTCCGATGCCGCCAATTCGCTCTACACCTCGCAACCCGGCGTGAGCAAACAGATAAAGTTGCTGGAAGAGGAACTGGGCATCGACGTCTTCGTGCGCAACGGCAAGCGCATCGTCGCCATCACCGAGCCGGGCAAGGCAGTCGTCGAGATCGCCCAGCGCGTACTGCGCGAGACCGAGAACCTGAGACAGGTGGGGAAGGAATTCAAACAGCAGGACAGCGGCGCGCTCATCATCGCCACCACCCACACCCAGGCGCGATACGCCCTGCCGCAAGTGGTCAAAGCCTTCATGCAGGCCTACCCCGGTGTGAAGCTGGGGCTGCACCAGGGCAATCCGACGCAGATTGCGGAACAAGTGCTATCCGGCGAGGCCGACATCGGCATCGCCACCGAAAGCCTCGCGCTATACGACGAACTGGTGACCCTGCCCTGCTACGATTGGCACCACTGCGTGGTCGTGCCGACCGGCCATCCCCTGCTGCAGGAGAAGCGCCTGACCCTGAAGAAACTGGCGCAATACCCCATCATCACCTACGACTTCGCCTTTGCCGGACGCAACAAGATCAACCAGGCGTTCAGCGAGGCAGGGATAGAACCGAACATCGCTCTGACCGCCATCGACGCCGACGTGATCAAGACCTATGTGGAACTGGGGCTGGGAGTCGGCATCGTGGCGCAGATGGCCTTCATCCCGGAACGCGACAAGCAACTGCGCATGATCGATGCGGGACACCTGATCGAGCCCAGCACCACGCGCATCGCCATCCGCCAGAACCAGTACCTGCGTGGATACACTTACGACTTCATCGAACTGTTCGCACCGCACCTCACGCGCGAAGTGGTCGCAAAAGCGCTGCATTTGACGAAATGACCAAAGCACAACACGCGTTTGCAACGAACTACTGGAGATATGCCATGACGACTAAAACTACTACAGCAAAACCCAAGAGCGATGCATTCGCAGCCATCCACAGTGCAGCCCAAGGATTGCACCGTGCGGGTGCAATCACCAAAACAACGTTGCGTGAATACGACGCGCTCTGCCTGGATTCGGTCCCGGAATTCAATGCCAAGGACATCAAACGCATTCGTGAGCATGCTCACGTCAGCCAGCCCGTATTTGCGCGCTACTTGAATACCAGCGAGTCCACAGTCCAAAAGTGGGAAACTGGCCAGAAGCGCCCAAGCGGAATGGCGCTTCGGTTATTGAGTGTGGTTGAAAAGCACGGCTTGGAAGTGCTCGTCTGAGCATTACCGATTTCTTGCGAATATTACGGTCGCGTCCCAAGCTATTGATGTTTCCATAATTAATGACATTCGCGGCGTCATTCCCGCGCAAGCGGGAATCCAGCAAGAAAAAATGCATTTTCATTAATCCCACTGGATTCCCGCTTGCGCGGGAATGACGCGGTTTTTTTCACTCGACTTCATTTCTGATCATCTTGTCCTGATTTATGGAAGGCTCAATAGTTGCAGTCATTGCTGTTTAGTGGAGGTATAACGACGTGGTTTGGCCAGATGCGGCCGCTCGGGCATATAGGCCGGGCATAGATACTTTTCCTGATTTCGGGGCGGGATAGCGTGCAGGCATAAATCCTTTTCAAGATAAATTCATGCCGCCCCCCTTTGGCTCTCCCCTGTCATCCGCACTCCAGCACCGGATATGCGAACCGTCCCATCTTTCCTCCCGCCCTGCGCTTTTGCATCGCGCCGCAGATGGACAGCACGTTATCCCCATGCTTGTGATTGATGGCGTGCATTGTCTCCAGTAGCTTGAGGTGTTTTTCCTCCTCTTGCTGTTCTGCCATCTGGAACAGATCGAAGTCCCCCGATTGGCGGATGCCGATACCGCTGGCGATCAAGCCGCAGGCACGGTAGAACCGATCAGGGTCGTAGAGCGTATCCAGCGCCTCGCCCGCCTCTCTCGCCAGCAGAAAGTAGTCTGCACTCGGATAAGGCAATTCGAATGTGCCGGCCTGTTTGTCGAACGACTTCAGGGTCAGGAAGACGGTCAGTTGCCTGGCCGTCAGGCGTTTGGTGATGAGCTCCCTGGATAGTCGCATGGCGTGGTTGAGCAGATGCGCGTGGATGGTCGTCTTGTCTTGGGTGACTTCGCCCATCGATGCGGTTCTGGCCACACTCTTCGGAATCCCGGCCTCGGTCTCGATCTTGTAGACGGGCGTACCGTTGAGTTCGTGCCACAGGTCGGTGCCGGCTTTGCCCAGCAATCGTTTTATTTCGCGCTCCGGCATATCCACAAAATCCGCTGCGGTGTGAATATCGAACTTGTTGAGCAGCGCCTGGCGGTTGCCGCCGATACCGGGAATGTCGCGCACGCCGACCTGTCGCAAGAAATCATGGATGCGCCGGCCTGCCACGATGGTGGTGCCATCCGGCTTGTTGTATTCGGAGGCCATCTTGGCCAGCGTGCGGGTGACGGAGATGCCGACAGAGACAGTGACGCCGACCTCATGATGAATGGTGTTGCGAATCTCATCGGCAATGGCCTGATACGGTTTGCGGTACAGGCTGCGCAGCCCGTTCAGGTCCATGAATCCTTCATCGATGGAATATGCCTCGACCACCGGACTATAGCGCCGCAGGATGGCGAACAGCTTGTCGGATATCTGCCCGTAGTAGCGAAAGTCTGCGGAAAGGTAGTTTGCCTCGGGCAACAGCTTCCGGGCGTCCCAGACCGGCATGCCGGTGGTGATCCCCGCCGCCTTTGCGTCATAGGTCTTGGCCACCACACAGGCATCCTGGCTGGACAGCACGCAGACGGGCCGGCCTTTCAGGTCGGGGCGGCGCAACTGCTCGCAGGAGGCGAAGAAACAGTCCGCATCCACATGCGCGATGGCATTGGGCCAGTTGCCGGGAAGCATGATGGGTACGCCGGGTTATTTGTACTTGCGGAACTGCCCGACGACGATGCCGAATATCTCCATGTCACCCTTGGGGCGGATGACTGGGTAAGCCGGATTGGCGGGGATCAGCACAAATTCGTTCTTCTCTTTGCCGAGCGTCTTCAGGGTGAATTCGTTATCGATGATGGCGACGACCATGTCCCCCACGTTCGCCATGATGCGTTTTTCCACGATGACGGTATCGCCCGGCAAGATACCGGCGTCGATCATGGAATCGCCTTTGACGTTGATCAGCACGGTGCTGGACGGATGCGAGACCAGAAACTCGTCGATGGTCAGCGTGTCATGCTGCGCGTCCCCTGCCGGGCTGGGAAAACCGGCGCGTACGCTGTCGAAGATCGGGCGTTCAAAGAACCGCTTGCCGGGTTTGAGACGTTTTTCCGGGGTGGATTCCAGATAACCCTGCAGCTTGAGCCGTGCCACCAGTGCCGCCACCGGCGATTTTGACTTCATGCCGACGATGCCCATGATGGTCGAATACGGCGGCAACACGCCAGTTTCGGCGTAATAGTCCTGAAGCTTGGCCAGATAGGTTGAGTCGATGTTTTCCATGGGTGCGACAATAATGGAACGGGCGTTCCATTGTCAAGATGATTGGCCATCCTCATGGGGGGGGCTTATTGAGCCTTCCATAAATCAGAACAAGACGATCAGAAATGAAGTCGAGTGAAAAAAACCGCGTCATTCCCGCGCAAGCGGGAATCCAGAGGGTTTAATGGAAATGCATTTTTTCTTGCTGGATTGGATGATGCGGAACAAGCCTTCCGTGTGCGAGCAGACCGTTTCACGCAATTTTCCGTCCGGCGATTCGAGTTTGAACCGTCGACAGATTGTCGACAGTTCCATGCCGCTGATTTTTTCGCGCCACATGATGAGATACCAATAGTCCCTTGGATTCTGGCTATCCGTCAGCGCCGCAACCACATCTCGACGGCGCGACATTCACCATCTTCATTCGCCGCCCGTTCCAATTGCACACTGGCGACCAACTCAAGGAGCTTCTGTCCGGGTTTAATTCCGTATTGCGCTTTGACCCGATGCAGCCAGCTGAAATAAAGGCGTAAGGCATCCGCCGAATACCCTTCCTCCAGCAAGGCGAGCATGGCTTGCATGCATAGCCGTTCGGAATTCGGGTCGAATCTCAAGGCGATCTCGTTCAGGAATTTGCGCGATACGTGGTCGATCTTCTCGTTCTCACGCCAGCGGGCTTCTGTTCTGGCCAGCCAATTGCTGCCGCGCTGCTGCCAGATATCACGCTGCATCGCCAAGTCCTCTTCGCCTTCCATGAACGATCCTTGCATGAGTCGGCAGGCATGTTTCTCGATGTGGAACGCTTGCTGGGGCAAACCCTGTTCATGCAGCGTCTCAGCAGTCTGGCAGAGCTGATCCCATTGCCAGATGTCCAGCGTGAAGTACTGCTCGTTAAAGGAGACCTTCCCTTGATGCCAGAGGATGAGCTGTGCGCCGCTCACCTTGGCGACCAGACGATCCGTCAGTTGCTTCCTGAGTTGACGCAGATTGAATTCGAGATTCTGTTCAGCCTTGTCGCCTTCCGCATCCGGCCACAGCAGGTCGATGATCTGCCGGGTCGGCACGTTGCGACCTCCGCAGGCCACCAGAAAACTGAACAACTGGCTGAGTTTGCGTGAACGCCATTGATGCACCTCGCTACAACGTCCATCGATCTGCATACTCAGACCACCAAAGGTCTGCACGCAAATTCGCTTTCCACTCTCCGTAGCCGAATGGATCGGCGCATTAGCCTCCAAGCCCATGTTTGACGCTCCCTGTATCGATCATGTATGTATCTGAACCACACTCATGATAGGGAGAACGGACTTTTTAGAGCATCACACGAATACGCTAGACCGAAATGCATAGACCTACATACATCTGGCCGCTTACCTGAACATATAACCTCACACAGACACGCCGAATTGACCGTATTCCACCGGCATACACACAAGAATCGCCGTGCCTTTGCCTGGCGCACTCTCGATTTCGACATTCCCCCCGAGTTCGGCTGCGCGTGTGCGAATGTTGCTCAAACCGCGCCCCGCGCGCGGTGCCTCCGGCATACCGCAGCCATTGTCTCGGATCTCAATGCAGGCCCTTTTCCCTTCATCCCGGCAAAAGGCGGAGACAATCAGCGTATTGGCAGCCGCATGCCGAACGACATTCGTAATCGCCTCTTGCATGATGCGTGCAAGGTGCAGGCCAAACCCCGTCTTCAAGCGGCATTCCATCGGCAGTTCTCCCAGCTTCCATTTGATCTTGAGCGGGGTATGTGCGACCTGCGGCTCGATACGGCTGCGCACCATGCCAATGATCATGCCCACATCGTTGTTGTCCTCACCGATGGCATCCACCAGCAGACGCATATCGACGATGGCCTGATCCAGTGCCTTCAATATTCCTTCATCCTTGCGCCCGTCATTGGAGAGCATGCTCTTCAACGCCATCAGATGGCCTCCCATCCCGTCGTGCAGCTCGCGCGAGAAATTCTGGCGTTCGGCTAATATGATGTTCTTGCGCTCCAGTTCCATCCGCTTGGCATGTTCGGCACTCAGCTCCAGGCTGACCTCACCGATCTGTTGTTCGATCAGTTGACGGCGGCGTTCTTCGCTATCGAGCACCTTCGAGAATTGCAGCGTCATCCACAGTCCCAGCAGCAGCAGCACCAACGGCGGGCCGAACTGCATCACCAGCAAAGTCCCCAGTTGGCTGCCCGTGACGATCGCCAGCCAATCGTGTATCCCGATGACCAGACAACAGGCGATGGCGATCGCCATGCCCAGCGCCCGCCCCTGCCGTTCCAGCCAGAATCTGCGCGCACAGAACGCGATCAAGTAGAAGCCTGCGGCGATAGCGCCGATGTGCGTAATATTGAACCAGGTGACGATCATGTCACCCGCGAACACCAGATTGATGATAGAAGTTGAGATGAAGTACACCGCAGCGACTGCTTCGATGCGCGGCCGGGGAACCGCCACGAAACGGTGCACCACCATCAACAGGGCGAGCGTATAAAAACTGATGGAGCTCTGCACCAGCCATTCCCAGACATAGCGGCTCATCCACAGCGGCGGATAAAGCAGCAACTGGTTGGCGATAACGATGCTCCAGAACACCCCCGATGCACACATCCATCCATACAGCGACTCGCCTTTTCGCAACAACCACAAGGTCAGCAACACCAGCGTGACGATCAGCGTCATGGCCAGCGCCGCCACACTGAGCGTGGTATCCACGAAATAGGCCTGTTCATAGAGCGGCCGCACCGCCTCGTCGCGACCGAAATAGACACTCCCGATCCCGCCGCCATCATTCGGATAGGCATACACCCGGATGTACAGCCAGTTGTCCGACGGCTTCAAGGCTCTTTCCGTGAACACGAAATACAAAGGGCGGTGCCAGTTGCGCGCAACCGGATCGTCCATGCTGCCGCCGTCGCCGATCAGCCGGTCGTTCACCCAGACTTCGGCATTCATATCCAGCCGGGGCAATAGCACGCCAAGCTTGCCGGTACCCAGTGCGACATCGTACAACGGCATGCGATACCAGGCATGACCGCCATAGCCGGGATAACGCTTGTTCCAGCTATCCGGCATCTCCAACGGCTCCCAGTCACCCGAATGCGGCGGGCGAACCACATCCGGCGTACTGCGCACCGACTCTGCACGGGTGATGAGCTGATACCGCGCATCCGGCGCGACCGCCTCTGCCTGCGCGGAAAATGCAGCCACCAGCAGGATAAAAAATAACGCCGCGCGCAGCTTATTGGCCATTCAGATTGATCAAGCCCAACTGGCAGGCTTCGAACACCGCCTCGTTGCGGCTGTTCACTTCCAGTTTCTTGTAGATATTGCGGATATGCGAAACCACGGTGTGCACACTGTTGCCCATCATCCCGGCGATCTCGTCGCGCGAATAGCCACGTGCCACCAGTTGCAGCACATCCAGCTCCTTGGGCGACAAAGGCACTCTCAACGGCTGCGCTGGGGACGCTGCTGGGCGCAGCGCATTGATGATGAAACGTGCCACCGCAGGCGAGATCGGCGAGATACCGCCCAGCATCTCCATCGTCATCACCCCGATATCGTCCGGCATCGAATCCTTAAGCAGATACCCCACCGCCCCCGCCCTGATCGCCTCCACCACCCGGAACTCATCCGAGAACACCGTGATCACGATGGCCTCGCTACCCGGCTCGCGCGCCTTCAACAGACGGATCAACTCCGCCCCGTTGCCGTCCGGCAGCCCCAGATCGACCAGCAACACATCCGGGCATTTCTGCATCAAGCGCTCGGCCTCCGCAAACGTCGCCGCCGCCCCGTGCAATGTCAAGCCCGGATGCTGCACGATGGAGCGCGCAAAATGCTCGCGGACAGCATCATCGTCCTCCACGATCAACACACTGCGCTGCGTATTCAATTCACTGGCACTCATCCACTCACCCTGCTCTGACCTTGCCGACTGGCCCGACACCCCGAATCTCCTCCAACACCCCCTGTCGCGTCAAGGAAAAATCCCGGCTCGATCACAGTCCGGCACACACCACCTCAATAGCTGATGCCGATGGTCAAGCGCTCAGACAGATCGAACAATGACGCACCGGCGCGGCGGCGCACTACGATCACACTCCCCAACTCACGCACATACTCCCAATGCTTTGCCGAGCGACCTTCCAGCACAATGTTGAACAGATAGCCGGGCGTCAACTGAATGCGCCGCTCGAACCTTCGCGAAACCTTGCGTGACGTATCATCCAATGAGCCCGGGCCGCTCGCTGTCGGCGGCAGTTTGTTGGGGTCGAAATCACTTTCATCCTCATCCTCCCCTAACTGCACCGCCCGCGCCTGTTCATCAGCATGCACGGTGATGGCCGTGACGCGCAGCGTCGAAGTGACCGTGGCCGCAGCCGCCTGCCCGATGCAGACAAACATCGTTGCGATCAGCATGCCGCTGAAATATCTACCAGAAATCATTGCGTCTCCATAAGATAGCCACCCCCAAGCCGCTGAGATTGCACGCCTAGCGATGAGTGGCTTGTCGAACTGTTTGATACAACCATACAGATGCCGCAATCGGGAAACCACGAAGCCAAGCGTAACCTATGCTGCCAGGCACCCATTGATCTCAAAAAGGTTACGTACAAAGTGGCGAAATTTGAGTTTCCCCAACTACTCCAATTGCCATATCGGGTGCTGTAATGGTTCCTCGTACAATATAGGCTTGCGGGTTTTTGTTTGAAATAAAGCACCCGGCTACCAACACCCTGGGGGACTGATACAGGTGGTTATGTACCACACAAACATCAACACCTGACTTAAGGTCTATGCGGATCACAGGCAATGGGATATGGCGATTCGCAAAATCGGTGAAAACATTATCGCCAACCCACTCATGACCACCAATCGGGTCGAGTGCCATCGGATCTATTGCTGGCGGGACGTTTTCTGGAGCAATAGAGGAATGGTTATACAGTCGGATGACAGCCGAATTTGCAGTTGATTGATCGGCTCTAAAAAAATTATCGAATGTGTTGTGATGAACACTGACCCATTTTGCCATCGAAATGACACCATAGGACCAATTAACTGACAAACTTGCAACTGGCGCGAGTTCGCATGTTGACCCGACACATCCAAACATCGGATATCTGCTCAACGCGGGTCGGCGAACAAATATACAATTTTTCACTGTGACCCAGCCATTGTTCCAACGACCGTTGAGATGTACATCTTTCCAGTTTCCCTCAAGACGCACCCCTTGAATCAATATATCCGCGATCACTGGCAGACTGAGTTCGGCATCCGAATTAAATTCATTAGAAAGGTCAGGCTTTTGCGCAGCACCTTCAATTGAAATACCCGCCATGGTTGATAAGGCATTGGTGTAGGAATACTCACCGCCAATAATTCGGATGCGCCGCCCCTCGCTAATAGACAGACCCAGATAAGCACTATTGAGCACACGGCAATTTTCAAAAATACCGTTTTGCCAAAGACGCTCATCGTTTCTGGGCGCTATTACTTCAACGCCAATACCACCAGACACTGCGTTTAATGATTGCACATGTGAGAACTTGTAGTTTTTGCATCCCCGAATGCGAATATTGTGTTCCATGCCACCATTTTCGGTTGCAGGAAACAACGCCGGATCTGGCCTCATTGCAAGACCTCGACGACTGCGGTTGCCATCAATCACCAAATCAGAAACAACTAGCTCTGTAATATTTTCAAACTCGATAGCAGGGCCTATTTTTTTAATATCTTCCGTGCCGTCTGGTTTTAGCACTGGATTACCATCGTTATCAACGATATGAACATAGTGTTGCTCCAGCGGACTGACACGAATCACGGGAGGATCGGAAGGATCTTTGCCAATGATGCGCAGCGGTTTATCAATCTTATTACTATTGTCACCACCGAATCTTAATATGCCACGGTAGAGCTCACCCAGTTCTGGCCACGGCGCAATTTCAGCAGCGAATTCGGTCGCCGTCATTGTGTCCCTGAGGAAAGGGTGACGAATAATATAGTCGGCGGGTAGCGCTTGCCTGGCGCTAGTATCCGGCAATTCTGAGCCTCGCGGTCTGCATGCGAAATTACGGGGGATAACCAAGGTCACATCATCTGCGCTTGCCAATACGGCTTTCATTTGCGCGATGGCATCGAGAAACAATCTGGTGTCGTTTCGGTCATCACCGCAATCTCCCCCCTGCGGGGGCATCAGGACAACGCGATTGGTGTCGGAGAAAATCCATGTATTCCCGCTTATCTCTGGGTGGTGCAACTCTCCATTCGCATCGCGTATATTCGATTGGTCGGGATACGAGAATGCACCATCAGGCGTTTCGGTGTACGCGAGCAGAATTGGCGGGGTGGGTTGAGGTTGGTTAGGTTGGGGAGGATTGCCTGACGGAATTACTGGCAAACTCAGAATACGATAATGGAGCGTGACATCCAGCGGCCCGTCAACCAGCCGCACATCGTATCCCCCAAGACCCCAGTTATCATTATTGCTATAGGTGCGCTGGAAATTTGCCGACTCATCTCTGGTATTCCTGTCTCTATCGCTGACACTACCGGAAATGACCAGTTGGCCATTTGGCGGGATGCGAACAATCAACTCTTCATTAAGAGGAATCACCTCCCCATCGCTAACCGACAAAGCACCTGATGCATGGCGCTCTGTGATGATTCGTCCATTTGCAGAAATATTCCAGTAAAGCTCCCCTTTTCCAAACGGCTCTCCATTGTTGTGAACTTGAATCGATTCAACCACCACTCTTCTTCTGGTCATTGCAAATTCTCCTTAGCTCGGCTTTGCGGACAAATAATGAGCGTTCGCATCAATGGATCAAACTCGATCATTCCAATATTAAAGCCGCCGGGCCGCACCGTGAGTCATGAGCGAAACGTTTTCTCAGCCGTTGCGAAACCGTATGACGATTTCGGTACAGGCGGTAGCGGGCGCGTCTTGACTCAGCGGTGTCACTACGGCACGAACCGGCGAATCGACCGACTTGCCGGGCGCGCCACCGAATAACTTGCGCTCGAACAGAATCGTTCTGCCGCCACCTTCTGCATCGTCGAGGTAGTTTATCCCCGACGCATTGCTTTTCCCGCCCGGCGCTGCATCGGCCTCCAGCAAGGAAAGCGCCACGCGCGCATGGATCTCCCCGGAATCGACCGTGATGCGCCCCTGCTCCAGACGGGCAAGCTGTTCGTTCAGCAGCCCTTGCTCCCCGGCGACCAACTCAAGCGCAAGCTTTTCGCGCACCGTCGCCAAACCCGCCTTGCTTAAACTGTTTTTCAGCACGATCCCTTGTTCGCTGCCGCACAGCCGCCGCACTTCCTGCAACTGCGCCGCAGTCAACGGCTTGCTCGCGGCCAGTTGCGCGCCGAAACGATCCGCTTCGTATTGCACCACATCTTTTTCGTCCAAATGCCGTGCGGCGAACTGCGCCGCATCCATGCCCGCCAGTTGGCGCAGCGCATCATAGCGCTCTGCCTGATGGCGGTTTGCCGCCAGCGTCGCCTCGCCCAACTCATCGAGCAACCCGGCGACAAACTCGGCCAAGCCAAAGCTCACCCGCTTCATATCAGCCGTTCAACGGGGCGTAGTCGGTCTTGAAGCGGATCAACACGCGGCCGAAGATATCGACTTTGGTGCCGCTGGAATCGCGCTGATAGGATTTGGCGGTGTTGACTGTCACCGTGCGGTTGCTGCTTTTCGACGATTCACGTCGTTTGAATAGCTGCATCAACCGGCCCGGCCCTCTATCACGGCTTTTGTTCTTATTTTTTTCCTTGATTTTCTCTTCCGAACTCGAACCCGATGCGCTGTTGCTCCAAGTGGAAAAAGTGATCTTCGTTTCGATCTCGCCCTCGGTAACCACCAGCCGCATCATGCCCTGTTTGGCCATCGTCTGAAGCAGGCCGTATTTGTTCGATGAGATCAGCGATGCGATCGCATCGTGTATTTTCTGATAGTCCGGCACGGCCTCAACTACACCGCTGTTGTAATCGGCAATCGCCTGTAACTCTTCGCGCTGCCCGACCTTGCCAGCAAGTTCTTGCACCGCCGGCGCAAGCGCATTGATCAGCCCGCCCCACCATTTTGATTCATCCGCAGGCATGGATTCCGACTGAGGAGACTCAGTAGTTGGAGAATCCAGCTTGTCCAGCACCGATTTGATCTTGTCATCGGATACTTCAGGCAATTCGAATCCCTGCACAAAGTCGGCGATCTGATCGAAATCGACATTGCCGCTCGTATTGTTGATATAGGTAGAAAGATCGGAAGTCAGCGACCGCACAAAATCGCCATACTGCTCGACCTGCGCCAGATGCGCCTCGACCAGCGAATCGAACACACCGTTGATCAGATCGCGGGTGAAATCGACAAAGGGAATCTCGCCGAAGCGGGCGGCGGTATCCATGGCGGGGTTATCGGTCGACATCTTCTTCTCCTTTTCTGTTTTCGCACCCGACATGTCAGATGCACACGTTCAAAGCATTGCGCCCCGCGATCACGGGGCGCGGCACAATGGGTCAATAAGCGACAGTGATCGTCACGGTATCCGTATAGCTACCCGCGAAACTCGAAAGCGTCGGCTTTTGAGATGCTCCAAATACCGTATAGGTCTGGGCCGAGCCTGTTCCTGATGCAGAAACGGGTGTCGCCGTATCCCAATAGGCCACTAAGCCGGTATCCTGAAAAAGAAAATATTCGAGCGTGTTCGTGCCGCCGTCAGACATATTGCGGGTGTTCGTGGCCACACCAGGAGCCAACCCGCCATCAAGATTCAATGTGTAGGCAACCCCATTAGTGACGGTCACGGTGAACGTGGTAGTGCTAGTCGGGTTGGGGGTATTAGCGCCGTCAATTTGTGTCGTGCCAAAATCTATCGGGCCTGCGACAACGACATTGGCCGTTGCCGATGAAAACGCAGCCGCCACATTGAGTGTGCCGGTTGCCGTGGCCGCCATGACCGATGCCGGCACCATGCCGAGTGCCACGAGGATCGCTGCGAGTTTGAGTTTGCTGCTTTTCATGTTGTTTCTCCTTGGGTTAAAAAACATTAGTAAGTGACGGTGATGGTGACGATGTCGCTGATCGCACCGCTGGTGCCTGCTGCGGCGAGTAGCGATGCGTAGAGCGGATAGGTTTGCGCGGCACCGGTGCCGGTGAGGCCGCTCAGGTTGCTGCCGGCGGGGCCAAATACGTTGAGGCGGGCGGCATCCTGGTAGAGCACGTATTCGCGGGCGTTGAGGCCGCCGCTGTCTTTCATGAAACTTTGCCCGGCGGCATAGTTCGCGCCGCCGTCGAGCGCGACGGCGTAGGGAAAGCCGCTGCTGACGATGACATCGAAGCTGGTCTGCGCGCTGGCGGTGGCGGTGTCTTGCACGCTGCCGAAGGCGAACGCGCCGGAGACGTTGATGCTGGCTGTGGCCGCCACGGTGGTGGCCGTGACGTTGATCTGCGCGGTGGTGTTGGCCGCCTGCGCCGCTGCGGGCAACAGCCCGGCAAGCGCGATGGCGGCAGCGATGTGACTTAGCTTGCGTCGCATGGTTTGCTCCTTTGGTTGATTGAACAATTAAGGAAACGCTGAACAAGTCTGTTTTTGTCGTTCCCGCGAAAGCGGGAACCCAGTCGAATCAACAAGCTGGATTCCCGCTTTCGCGGGAATGACGACATAATCAGCGCATCCTTAAAAACCTCGTCCACGAAAAACACTAAAAACACGAAATAAAACAAAAATCGTTCTGAACTGCCCGCCCTGTTCATCCTTGCGACCTTAGGAAAGCCGCCATGAATGCATTTCGTCTCTCCCGCGAAGGCGGGAGCCCAGTTGGTTCAAAACACTGGATACCCGCGTTCGCGGGTATGACGAATGGTTCTGCGTTCTAGAGAATTCCCTTTCGTGTCCTTTCGTGTCTTTCGTGGACGATCGCCGATACCGGCTTGGCCGAATGTGCGCACTTTATCCACCCCCTGCCGAGAACTGGCCGAGCGGAAACAAGTTTTTTTATCGCGCGTGTCATCAGTAGTGGATGGTGACGGTGACGGCATCGCTGTAGTTGCCCGCCGGATGGGTGCCGCCGGGGCTGAGGCCGTAGACGGTGATGACCGCGTTCTGGTTGGCGGTAGCGGTGGCGGCGGTGCTGCTGCCTGACGTATAGCTGGCGGCAAAATCGGAGTCGCCCCACAGTTGGGTGCGCGCGGCATCTTTGTAGAGCAGGTAGCTGCGGAAGCCGCCGCTGCCGTTGCTCATGCGCCGCTCGCCGGAGAAGTTGAGCCCGGCATCGAGGGTCACGTTGTAGGGGATGGACTGGTCTATCCTGACGGTGAGGGTGGCGGTGGCTTGCAGGTCGGTCGCGGTGTTGAAGCTGCTGCCGAAGTCCATGGCTTGCACGGTGAGATTGGCCGTGGCAGGAACGGATACGGAGATATTCAGATTATTGGTGGCGACCGCCGCCGTGGCCGTGCCGGGCAGCAGCGTTGCCGATAACAGCGCCGCCAGCAGGCCACAGCGGATGCGATTGAGAGTTTCCATGTTGTCCCTTTGCCTTGTGGGTGACCGGGCAGGCGGGATCACTATTGGGGAGAGATGTCCCAAGCCTGTCCGGTCGGTTCGGCGCGATGGTAAGGGCAGGCAACCGAGAACTGACCGAGCGATGACGGGGATTCGCTCTGCGGGTTTACCGCAGGCGGATGCGCTGTCTGTTATGCAGGGTTTGCTTGCTGCGGATCTTTATGGGTATCCGGATTCCCCGGCGGGCGGTGGCTTTTAATTTGAAAACAACAGATTGACCTTGATTCGTGCCAAGACTACAATCTCCCATATTGGGAGGTTTGACATGCGGGTGATTGCCAAGAGCACATTAGTTAGATTCTGGGGTCAGCCAGAGTGTGCAGATTCGATGGGGGCTTTACAAAGCTGGTACGACGAGGCGACCAAAGCAATCTGGAAGACACCGCAGGATGTAAAAGAGCAGTACAGGAACGCGAGTGTTTGCGGGAACAACCGCATCGTGTTCAACATCGCAGGTAATAAGTACCGCCTGGTTGTAGAAATGCAATATCGCGCCGGGATCGCTTGGGTCAAGTTTGTCGGAACCCATGCGCAGTACTACAAGATCAACGTGGAGACGATCAATGAATATTAAACCGATTCGCAACGACGACGATTTGCGCGCCACCTTTAAGCGGCTTGAACTTGTATTTCAAGCCGCCGAGGGAACGCCCGAGGCAGACGAAATGGAAATCCTGGTAACGCTCATTGAAGCTTACGAGCACAAGCATTTTCCGATCGGTGTGGTCGATCCAGTGGAAGCCATTAAATTCAGAATGGAACAACAGGGTCTCACTCAAAAAGACCTTGAGCCTTATATCGGGTCAAGCGGGCGCGTATCTGAAGTATTGAACCGCAAACGGCGGCTCAGCTTGCAAATGGTGAAACGTCTGCATGATGGCTTGCACATTCCGTATGAAAGCTTACTGTCGGCTACATAAGCAACCCATTACGCGTTCATTCGAACGGCGAAGCGATCTTGATCTATGACGCTGCCGAAGAAGCGGCATGGCTGGCATTTTGCGACCAGGTGGATCGACAGGCTGCGAGTGAGTTGGCATCCATCCGCAAACGCTTGAAACTCACTCAGGCGCAAGCCGCCAAACTGGCGGGGGGCGGCAAGAATGCCTTCTCTCGCTATGAGCACGGACAGGCCAAGCCGGTGGCGGCGGTCATCAATCTGTTCAAACTGCTGGATAAGCACCCTGACCTGATCAAGGAGCTGAAGTGATCAGCCTTTTCCCGCCGAAAGATCCGCTGGACGAGATGCTTACCTGCCAGCTTTTAACGCCTTCAGATGCTTGGCTGCTGCATAGTTCAGCAGGAGTTGGTCTTCAGTGATCAGCAGTGCGCCCAGATGGCGTGCCGTTGCAGCGATCAGGCGATCAGCCGGATCAGGATGGATGTTCCCCGGTAGTCGTGTGCTGGCGACGGCGATCTCGGGTGTAATGGCTTCTATGCGGATGCCCGGGATACCGGCGGCTGCGCTCACCCATTCTCCAACATCCCGATCCAGGGTGAGCCTTCCTTTACTGACCAGCATCGCCACTTCCCAAGGGGAAATGGCCGACAACAGAACCGCTTCTTCAGCCAAGGATTGCTCGATGGCTTTTAATGCCTTCGGGTTGAGCTTGCGGTCGCCATTAAGCAACCACACCCAAACATGGGTATCCAATAGCACCAGATTCACTTGGCAGCTTCCCATTCGGCGTTGATCGGTGAAACGATGTCCGTCTCTCCAACGACACTCCCCTTGAGCGCGCCGAACAGGTGTTGCTCCGGCTCGATGGGCACCAGCTTTGCCACGGGTTTGCCGTGCTTGGTGATGACCAAGGTCCCGCGTTTCTCGGCGATGTCGTCGAGAAGCTTCAAGCACTTGGATTTGAACTCCCCTGCTCCGATGGCTGTTTGCATTGCGCCCTCCCATGGTCACAAAGTATGGTCACAGTGTAGCACGCCACCCTGAACCCCGGATATCTGATTTGGATGGATCAGAAGGCAGGACGATCGGCATCGCTCGGCCAGTTCTCGGTTGTCACCCGCTATCTTTGCGCACCTTAGCTATCAGGAGTGCAACCATGAAATTCGTTCTTATCGCGATTCTCGCCGCCCTTACCACGGTGCAAGCTGCCGTAGCCGCTTCGATCTCGACCTATCCGATGCGCGTGGAACTGGAGGAAGGGGCCAACATCGGTAACCTCACGGTGTTCAATTCTGGCGACAAGCCGGCCAACATTCAGGTGCGCGCCATGGACTGGCAGCAGGATGCGCAGTCCGGCGCGGAACAGTTGACCGAGACCGATGAACTGGTGTTCTTCCCGAAGATCTTTTCGGTTCCGCCCAAGGGGCAGCAGGTGGTGCGCGTGGGATACCAGAAAGAGGTGGGAAATAAAGAGAAGAGTTTCCGCCTGTTCGTACGCGAGTTGCCGGTGGATGAGCCGGGTGTGACCGGTGCCCGCTTCGCGTTGCAGATCAGTTCGCCCGCTTTTATCTACCCCAAAGGGGCGCAGCAACCAACCAAGCCGGAGATCAAAGGTATTGAGCTGGCCGACGGCAAGCTGATGGCGCGCATTGAGAACCACGGCACGCGCTATTACTCGATGAACAAGCTGGAGATGCGCGGCAGCAAGGCGAACAAAGATAGCTACAGCGGCGAAGTGTCCGGCTGGTATGTGCTGGCCGGTGTGAGCAAGCTGTTTCCGCTGAGCATCTCGCGCGCCGACTGCCTGAAGATGGATACCCTCGCGCTGACCGCACACACCCAGAAGGACAAGAGCCAGAGCAGTTTTCCGGTGAGCGCCAAGGTGTGTGAAGGTATCGAGGACAAAGCAGCCCCTGCTGCACACTGAGTCGCGCATGACAATGCAACGACCGCGCCCCCCGCGCGCAGCGGGTTTTGGTTTGCGCACAGTCTTCTCGCTGCTGGCGCTGGCCATGCTGCCGACCTGTCCTTTTGCCGCAGAATCACAGCAGAAAAAGTCCCCCCTTCTATCCGCAACCGCCGGATCGGGACCGCTCATCGCCAGCGTGACGCTCAACACCATGGCGGTCGGCGAGTTTTTCATGATGCGCGACGGCGACGATCTGTTGCTTGACCGCGACACGCTCGCGCGCATGGGTCTGACGCGCGGACTAACGGCCGACGACGGGCAGCGGCTCTCGCTCAAAAGTCTGGCACCGCGGTTGCGCTTCAAGCTGGACGAGAGCAACGGCAGCGTCTCCATTGAGGCCGATCCCGCAATGCTGAGCGGGCACACTGAAACGCTGCAACTGCGCCAGCCGTCGACCGCGACCCTGATCAGCAGCAATGCGCTGTATCTGAATTACAACCTCAATTACAACAAGAGTCCGTTTGCTGCGGATAGCTACAGTGCACCGTTGGAGCTGGCCGCCAACTGGAACGGTCTCTCGCTGATAAATAATTTCAACTGGCAAAATGGGCGTCAGCTGACGCGCACCCAGTCGCAACTGGTATACGACGATACGAACGAACTGCGCCGCTTGATGGCGGGCGATGTGACCGGCACTTCCGGCAATCGACTGGGCAGCAGCACGCTGGGCGGGGTGCGCATGTTCAAGAACTACGGCATGGCCCCCAGCATCTTCACCGGCCCGCCGCTGGCGATGAAAGCGATGCTGCTCAATCCTTCCGAGGTGGAGGTGTATATCGACGGCAATATGGTCTTCAAAGGCAAGTTCCCCGCCGGAGAACTCGACCTGCGCAACATCCCCTACTACCGCTCCGGTTTGGGCGAGTCGAAGATTCTGGTGCGCGATGCTTTCGGCAGGGAGAGTGTCATCAACGATACTTTCTATACCTCCACCGGCTTGCTGGCGACCGGTCTGCACAGCTACGACTATTCCTTTGGCGTGAGGCGCAGCCAGGATGCGCTCGGCGCATTGCATTACAACGGCAAGCCGGTGCTTATGGCCAGCCACCGCTACGGTTACGCCGACTGGCTCACGCCGGGACTGGGCTTGGAAAGCGATGGCAGCGATCTGCGCGGCGGCGTGACGGCCGACATGCTGCTCGGCAATATGGGCCAACTCGGTCTGGTCACCGCCACCAGCCGCAGACAAGGGGTGAGCGGTCAGCAGTTTCAGGCGGACTACAGTTATGCCAGCACCAAACTGCTCTCGCCCGGCCTCTTCTACACCCGCCAATCCGTCAACTACGGCGGCGTATACGATCCACTGAGCCAAAGCCCGACAGCCAACCGCTGGCGCGGCGGGGCTTCGCTGGCGGTGGGGCTCGGCGGTTACGCATCGGTCACCGGCCGCTGGTCGCGCGCGATGCGTTTTGACGACAGCCGCGTGCAGGATGCCACGCTGGCCATGAACACCATGCTGCCGCGCAATGTTTCGCTCTCAACCCAATTCACTCGCAGTTGGCTACCCTCAGCTTCCCCCGAAAACCGCATCCATGCGTCGCTCGGCCACAGTTTCAGCAACGGGCTGTATCTTTCGGCGAACTTTAGCCGCGACAACAGCGGCAACACTTTCGGCATACAACTGCAACTTTCGCCGCCGCTGGGCAACGGCTACGGTTACAGCGCGGGCATTACGGCACCACCACAGGGCGACACCACCAGTACCGCGCGCCTGCAATATCACCACGACCACGGCGAATTCCAGTTGGGGCGCTCCGGTAGCGGTAATGCGCCCACCTACGATGCCAGCATGAGCGGCGCAGTGCTGCTGGCCGGGGGGGAGGCACACCTGACGCGCCCGATCCGCGATAGCTATGCAGTGGTGCGCGTACCCGGCATGAAGCGGGTCAAGGTGCGCGTGCAGAACCAGCAAGTGGGCGAGACCGATGCAAATGGCACGCTGGCGTTACCCCACCTGCATGCCTACATGGATAACACGCTCTCCATCGATACCGCCGAGATCCCGTTCAACTACGCGGTTGATTCCAATTCCAAGGTGGTGACTACCGGCTATCGCGGCGGCGGCGTAATTGATTTCGGAGTCAGAAAGATGCAGATCATTGGCGGCAAAGCTTTCTATCGGCTAGGCGATAAGTTGGAATCGGCGCAATACTCCGGCATGGAATTGAACGGTAACGGGGTCAGCCAGAAGACGGTAATCGGCTTCGGCGGCGAAATCTATGTCGAGGGCATCGCCGCCGGCAGCTACCAGGCGCGTATCTTCAACGAGCGGCGCGACTGCCATTTCACACTGATGGTGCCGGAATCCAAGAATTTCATCAACGACCTCGGCGAGGTGGTGTGCGATCTCGGTGCGGCAGCTAAAAAGGAGAAGCCATAATGCAGATGAAAACACCGCCCCGGATGCTGCTTGCCTGCGCGCTGTTGACAGGAACGCTGACCGCTCAGGCCGCCGCCGTCTGCACCGTGCAGACCACGCCGCTGTCATTCGGCAGCTATTTGGGCAACGCCCTCACCTCGACCGCCACCATCACCACCACTTGCGATCTGCCCGCTGTGGTAACGGTAGAGATGGACAAAGGCGGGGGTGCCAGTCTGTCCAGCCGTGTCATGTCATCGGCGGCCAGCCAGATGAGTTACAACCTCTATACCGATGCCACCCATCAGGTGATATGGGGCGACGGAACCAGCGGCACCCAGACAGTGACCGGCACCAACCTTACTGTGTACGGATTGATCCCGGCGAACCAAACGGTCGCGGCGGGCAACTATGGCGATACGGTGGTGGTGACCATCAGTTATTAGGCGAGCTGAATTCTGCCGCCGTGGTGTGCCCCCCCCGAAACACTAGACACCATTTAGCCTGATAGCTTTGGCTAAAGGGCAGCTGAATTGGGCGTGGCTGTCTGTGTATGAGGCTGGTGATGTAGATATAACGGACATTGGCTCATCTAGAAGCCACCGGCGGCAATGGCCGAAACCCGGCCATCAGACAGCCGCGTTATGCCGCTCGATCACGCTGTCGATGAACTTGCGCAGAAAACCTTCGGTCTGCGAGCTGTGGAAGCGGTCGATCTCGACGCCGTGGCTGTAGGCGACGACGGTGGGGAAGCCGCGCACCTTGTGCTTGCCGGCGATCTTCATGTTCTCGTCGGCATCGACGATGCCGAGGTAGAACTTGCCGTCGTATTCGAACACCATCTTGTGCAATAGCGGCGCCAGCACCCGGCACGGCGCGCACCATTCGGCGCTGATGTCCATCAGCACGGGCAGTTGGTGCGAACGCGCCACCACCCGTTCTTCGAATGTGTCTTCTTCAACGTTGTAGGAATAATCACTCATAACCCCTCCTCCACACTTCAAGGCATCGCTATAAATTCGTCACACCGGCGAAGGCCGGTGTCCAGTTAGACGCCTGACATAAACGCATTTTGATTAAGGATGCGCTGAACAAGTATGGTTTTGTCGTTCCCGCGAAAGCGGGAACCCAGTTAAATCAAGCTGGATTCCCGCTTTCGCGGGAATGACGACTTGATCAGCGCATCCTTAAAACCGCTGGATTCCGCCCTGCGCCGGAATGACGGAATTTTATTTTATAGAGTCGCACTTCGATCAACTCACGCCGCGCTTCGCAAAATCCCGCGGGCGGAAACCCATCAGGAACAGCGCGGCGAAATACACCACCAATCCCATCACGACCAGCCCGCCCAGATGCAGGATGCGTCCCCATCCGCCGCGCTCCAGCCACGAGGCCTCGCTGCCCATGCCGAACCATAGCGAGATACCCAGTGCCGTCAGTGCAACCGCCAGCTTGAGCATGAAGAGGCTCCAGCCGGGCTCGGGACGGTAGATGTCGTGGCGCTTGAGAAAGACGAACAGGATGATCGAATTCAGGCACGCCCCCAGCCCGATGGAGAGCGCCAGCCCGGCATGGGCCAGATCCATGCCAAACACGAACAGCACGTTCATGGCCTGGGTGGCGACCAGCGTGACCACGGCGATCTTGACCGGGGTGCGGATGTTCTGCCGCGCATAGAAGCCGGGGGCGAGGATCTTGACCAGGATGAGGCCGAGCAAACCGACGCTGTAGCCGACCAGCGCGGAACGGGACATGAGCACGTCGTGCGCGCTGAACTCGCCGTGATGGAAGAAGGTCGCCAGCAGCGGCACGGCGATCATGCCCAGCGCCAGCGCGGCGGGCAGCGCCAGCAGGAAGGTGAGGCGCAGCCCCCAGTCGAGCAGCTTGGAGTACTGCACGGTGTCGCTGTTGGCATGCAGTTTGGAGAGCGAGGGCAGCAGGATGGTGCCGAGCGCCACGCCCAGCATGCCGGTGGGGAATTCCATCAGGCGGTCGGCGTAATACAGCCAGGACACGCTGCCTGCCACCAGAAAGGAAGCGAAGATGGTGTTGATGATGAGGCTGAGCTGGGCGATGGAGACGCCGAACGCCGCCGGCCCCATCTGTTTGATGACGCGCCACATGCCCTCGTCCTTCAGGCTGAAACGCAGTGTCGGCAACATGCCGATCTGTTTCAGGAAGGGTAACTGGAAGGCGAGTTGCACCACGCCGGCGACGAACACCGCCCAGGCCAGCGCCAGGATGGGCGGGTCGAAATACGGCGCGGCCCACAGCGCGCCGCCGATGAAGCAGATGTTGAGCAGGATGGGCGCAAAGGCCGGCACCCAGAATTTGTTGTAGGTGTTGAGGATGCCGGCGGCGACCGCCACCAGCGAGATGAAGAATATATAAGGGGAGGTGATGCGCAATAACTGTACGGTCAGGTCGAACTGGCCGGGATTCTTCGCAAAACCCGGCGCGCTGATATAGACGAGTATCGGGGCGGCGACGATGCCGACCAGCGTGACGACGAACAGGATCAGCGCCAGCATGGTGGTGACGTGGTCCACCAGCACCTTGGTCTCTTCTTCGCTCTTGCGGTTGCGGTATTCGCCGAAGATGGGTACGAAGGCCTGCGAGAACGCACCCTCCGCGAACAGGCGGCGCAGCAGGTTGGGCAGTTTGAAGGCGACGAAGAAGGCGTCGGTCGCCAACCCGGCGCCGAACACGCGGGCGATCAGCACATCCCGCACGAAGGCCAGGATGCGCGAGACCAGCGTCAGGCCGCTGATCGTGGCGAGGGCTTTGAGGAGATTCATGCTTGGTTCGTGGCCATCCGCTGTAAACGCCGTGCATCATACCATCGTGGCCGGCGTTGACGTGCCGCCCGCCCGATGCAGGCGGAACCGTCCGCGACTTCCCGGCAATACCAGCAGGATAGCCCCGCCCTATCCGCCCGGCCGCGCCCTCCGCAAATTAAAGTTGCAAAATCCGGCACGAATCACTAGAATGCGCGCCTTTCGTCTTACCGAATTCATAGGAGCAGTCATGGCAAATAGCGCACAAGCTCGCAAGCGTGCACGTCAGGCAACCAAACAGAACGCCCACAATAGTGGCCTGCGTTCGGAATTGCGCACCGCGATCAAGAAGGTCGCCAAGGCGATCGCGACCGGCGACAAAGCCGCAGCGCAAGCCGTTTACAAGGATTCCGTCAGCACCGTGGACAGCATCGCCGACAAGAAGATCATCCACAAGAACAAGGCCGCACGCCACAAGAGCCGCCTGTCTGCAGCGATCAAGGCCATGGCCTGAGCGCACAAGCGCTTCGATGCATCCCGCAAGCCGACAGCAATGTCGGCTTGTTTGTTTGGCAGAACCAATTCTAGGAATCACTTGTTTCGTCTGCATGGCAGATAAAACCAGTAGTGCTTGTCCCGCTACGCGGGGAGTATTGAATTAACTGGATTCCCGCTTTCGCGGGAATGACGGTTCAGATTTCGCGGGAATGACGGTTTGGAGATTTTCTCTGATTTCTCTATCAGAGTGCCATTGTTTCCCTTGCCTAGAGAGGGCTGTTTGGCTCAATATACGCACCTGTATATATGAACGGCGGATGAGTCCGCCGTCTGTTTTTAGAGGTCCCCTATGTCACATGTCATGAATACCTATGCCCGGCTTCCCGTTACTTTCGTGCGCGGCGAAGGCGCATGGCTATGGGATACCGAAGGCAAGCGCTATCTGGACGGCTTGTCCGGAATCGCCGTGAACACGCTGGGGCACGCCCATCCGCGCCTGACCGCCGCGCTCACCGCGCAGATCGGCAAACTGATCCACACCTCCAACGTCTACCAGGTCGCCGGGCAGGAAGCGCTGGCCGACAAGCTGTGCGCCCTGTCAGGCATGCAGGAAGTGTTCTTCAGCAATTCGGGCTGCGAGGCCAACGAGGCTGCCATCAAACTGGCCCGCATGGTCGGCCACAAACAGGGCGTCGACAATCCCTCCATCATCGTGATGGAAAAAGCCTTCCACGGCCGCACGCTGGCAACGCTCTCCGCCACCGGCAACCGCAAGGTGCAGGCCGGCTTCGAGCCGCTGGTCAAGGGATTCGTGCGGGTTCCCTACAACGATCTGGACGCCATTCGCCATGTCGCGCAAAACAACCGGGAAGTGGTCGCCGTACTGGTCGAACCGATCCAGGGCGAAGGCGGCATCCGCACGCTGGACATCGAATACCTGCAACAGTTGCGCGCATTGTGCGACGAACAGAACTGGCTGCTGATGCTGGATGAAGTGCAATGCGGCATCGGCCGCACCGGCAAGTGGTTTGCCTTCCAGCATGCCGGCATCCTGCCGGACGTGATGACGCTGGCCAAGGGGCTGGGCTCGGGCGTACCGGTCGGCGCCTGCCTCGCGGCGGGCAAGGCAACCGGCACTTTCCAGCCAGGCAATCACGGTTCGACGTTCGGCGGCAACCCGCTGGCCTGCACGGCCGCGCTGACCACGCTGGACACCGTCGAACAGGACAAGTTGCTGGCGCACGCCGAGTCGCTCGGACAATTCATCCGCGACGGGCTGACCAACCGCTTGCAGGGCGTGGCTGGCGTCAAGGAAGTGCGAGGACAAGGCCTGATGATCGGCATCGAGCTCGACAAGCCGTGCGGGGAACTGGTCAAGCAGGCGCTCGCCAATGGCCTGCTGATCAACGTGACCGCCGACAATGTGGTCCGCCTGTTGCCGCCGCTGGTGATGACGCAGGACGAGGCACGATCATTGTTGGATATCCTGTGCCCGCTGATCAAAGATTTTTTACAATCCTGACCGAACAAGCATCATGGAAACCGGACAAGTAAAACATTTTAGTTCCGACATCACGCCCGCAAGCGGGCCTGAGTCTTCACTGAAAAGCCTGCGGCATTTTCTGCAATTCAAGGACTTTTCGAGCGACGAGTTCGAATACCTGTTCGAGCGCACCCGCATCATCAAGGAACGTTTCAAGCGTTACGAGAAGTACTGGCCGCTGGAAGACCGCACGCTGGTGATGATCTTCGAGAAGGCCAGCACCCGCACCCGCCTGTCTTTCGAGGCCGGTGTCCACCAACTGGGCGGAGCCGCGATCTACCTGAACACGCGCGACTCGCAACTGGGGCGCGGCGAACCGGTGGAAGACGCCGGCCAGGTCATTTCGCGCATGAGCGACATCGTGATGATCCGCACCTTCGAGCAGGACATCATCGAGCGTTTTGCCGCCAACTCGCGCGTGCCGGTGATCAACGGGCTGACCAACGAATACCACCCGTGCCAGGTGCTGGCCGACATCTACACATGGATCGAGCATCGCGGTAGCATCCGCGGCAAGACGGTCGCCTGGATCGGCGATTCCAACAACATGTGCAACACATGGCTGCAAGCCGCAGAAATCCTCGACTTCAACGTGCATGTTTCCACCCCGCCCGGTTATGAAGTCGAACCGGAACGCGCCGGTCTGTACGGCCACGAACACTACGAAGAATTCACCGACCCGATGGAAGCGGCACGTGGCGCGGATCTCGTCACAACCGATGTGTGGACCTCGATGGGTTTTGAAGCCGAGAACGAAGAACGCCTGAAAGCCTTCGCCGACTGGCAGGTGGACGAAGACATGATGCGCGTCGCCAAGTCCGATGCGCTGTTCATGCACTGCCTGCCCGCCCATCGCGGCGAAGAGGTCTCGGCCGGCGTGATGGACGGCCCGCAGAGCGTGGTATGGGATGAGGCGGAAAACCGCCTGCATGTACAGAAAGCCCTTATGGAATATTTACTGTTGGGAAAAATTAACAGCTAATCGAAGCGCCGCATGTCAGTGCAGGCGGTTTCGGTGAACGCTAACATGAGCATGGCGAATGTTAAGCCGCAAAGCGGCGGCGGAAACCAAAACAGGCTGCACGTGCAAAAAGCATTGATGGAATATTTGTTGCTGGGCAAGATTGAACGTTAAGTGGAACGCGCATCCCAAATGCAGTCCGTTTCGGTGAACGCTAACATGAGCATGGCGAATGTTAAGCCGCAAAGCGGCGGCGGAAACCAAAACAGGCTGCACGTGCAAAAAGCATTGATGGAATATTTGTTGCTGGGCAAGATTGAACGTTAAGTGGAACGCGCATCCCAAATGCAGTCCGTTTCGGTGAACGCTAACATGAGCATGGCGAATGTTAAGCCGCAAAGCGGCGGCGGAAACCAAAACAGGCTGCACGTGCAAAAAGCATTGATGGAATATTTGTTGCCGGGCAAGGTAAATAATTAAGCTGCAAACTACATTAACCACGAAGCACACGAAGATCGCGAAGAAGAATGGGCTACAAAAGCCAGTTCCGGGCAACAGTTCAACACTCCACTCTGGAGTGCTCTCGTGTTCTCTGTGTTCTTCTTGGTGAAATTTGATTTTTTAGATTCAAGGGAAAATATTGCTATGAGCGACATCAAAAAAGCCGTCCTCGCGTACTCCGGCGGACTCGACACCTCGGTCATCCTGAAGTGGCTGCAGGACACCTACCAATGCGAAGTGGTCACCTTCACCGCCGATGTCGGCCAAGGCGAAGAGCTGGAACCGGCGCGCAAGAAAGCGCTGCAATTCGGCATCAAGCCGGAGAACATCTTCATCGACGACCTGCGCGAGGAGTTCGTACGCGACTACGTGTTCCCAATGTTCCGCGCCAACACCGTGTACGAGGGCGAATACCTGCTGGGCACATCCATCGCGCGCCCGCTGATCGCCAAGCGCCTGATCGAGATCGCCGCCATGACCGGTGCCGACGCCCTCTCGCACGGCGCGACCGGCAAGGGCAACGACCAGGTGCGTTTCGAACTGGGCGCCTACGCGCTGAACCCGAACATCAAGATCATCGCGCCGTGGCGCGAGTGGGACCTGCTGTCGCGCGAGAAGCTGATGGCTTATGCCGAGCAACATGGCATCCCGGTGGACATGAAACACAAGCAGGGCGGTTCGCCCTACTCCATGGACGCCAACCTGCTGCACATCAGCTACGAAGGCCGCCATCTGGAAGATCCGATGGCCGAGGCCGAGGAAGAGATGTGGCGCTGGTCCGTGTCGCCGGAGAAAGCACCCGACGCGGCGGAATATCTGGAGATCGACTACATCAAGGGCGATCCTGTCGCGCTCAACGGTAAGAAACTGGCAGCGCATGACCTGCTGGCCGAACTGAACCGTCTGGGTGGCAAACACGGCATCGGCCGTCTCGACCTGGTGGAGAACCGCTATGTCGGCATGAAGTCGCGCGGCTGCTACGAGACACCCGGTGGCACCATCATGCTGAAGGCGCACCGCGCCATCGAATCGCTGACACTGGATCGCGAGGTCGCCCACCTCAAGGACGATCTGATGCCGCGCTACGCCAGCCTGGTCTACAACGGTTACTGGTGGAGCCCGGAGCGCAAAGCGCTGCAGGCCCTGATCGACCACACGCAACAGTCCGTCAACGGCGTGGTCCGTCTGAAGCTGTACAAGGGTAACGTGATCGTGGCTGGGCGCGACTCGAAGACCGATTCGCTGTTCGACCCGACCATCGCCACTTTCGAGGACGACAAGGGCGCCTACGACCAGAAGGACGCCGGCGGATTCATCAAGCTCAATGCATTGCGCATGCGCATCGCGGCGAATTTGCAACACAAAAAATAATACGCAAGCCTCTCTGTGCAGCAAAACGCGGCGACGCATCAGGGGCGCGGATTTATGGAGGTTGCCATGATTCACGAACTGAGCGGGGACATACTGTTAAGCGGCGCAAAAGGTATTGCGCAGGGCATCGCGCCGAACGACGATTTCATGCATGGCTTGGCCCTGCAACTGCGCGAGCGCATGCCGGCCATGTACAAGGACTTCCGCCATTACTGCCACAGTCGCCACCCCAAACCGGGCGAACTGTGGACCTGGATGAGCAGCGATGGCCGCTACCTGGTCAACTTGTTCACACGCGACGGCGCTTACGATCACGGCAGCAAGCCCGGCCACGCCACGCTGAGCCACGTCAACCACGCTTTGCACGCGCTGCGTGGTTTCATCCGCAAGGAGAAACCGGCAAGCATCGCCTTGCCAAAACTGGCCTGTGGACTCGGCGGACTCGACTGGAACGACGTCAAGCCGTTGATCGAGAAGCAACTGGGCGACCTCGACATCCCCGTGTACGTTTATGCGACATATCATAAAGGCGTCAAGGCCAACGAACCCAAATGACAGGAAAAATCACCATGACAGACAAGATCGATAATGTAAGCGTCACCACCAAGGCCAATGTCTATTTCGATGGCAAGTGCGTATCGCACACCGTGCAGTTCGCCGACGGCACGAAGAAATCGGTCGGCGTCATCCTGCCCGCGACCCTCACGTTCAACACCGGCGCACCCGAGATCATGGAGACCGTGGCGGGAAGCTGTCGCTACAAGATCAAGGGCGAGGACTGGAAGATCTGCCAGCCGGGACAAAGCTTCAATGTGCCGGGCAACTCCAGCTTCGATATAGAAATCGTCGGCGAGCCCTATCACTACATCTGCCACTTTAATTGATCGGATAAAGGTACAGCCATGCCATCCTTCGACATCGTTTCCGAAGTAGAGAAGACCGAGGTCAAGAACGCGGTCGAACAGACCAACAAGGAAGTCGGCACACGTTTCGATTTCAAGGGCAGCGACGCCCGCGTGGAACAGGCCGAGCTGGTGCTGACCGTGCATGCCGACAACGAGTTCCAGCTGGGCCAGGTGCAGGATATCCTGAACGGCAAGCTGGCCAAGCGCGGCGTGGACATCCGCAGCCTGGACGTCAGCGACAAGATCGAGAAGGTCAGCGGCAACAAGATCAAGCGCAGTTGCACCGTGAAGGTCGGCGTGGAGACGGAGCTGGCGAAGAAGATCGTCAAGCTGATCAAGGAAAGCAAGCTCAAGGTGCAGGCCAGCATCCAGGGCGACACCGTGCGCGTCACCGGCAAGAAGCGCGACGATCTGCAGGAAGCCATCGCCTTCGTGAAGAAATCGATCACCGATTTCCCGCTGCAATACCAGAATTTCCGCGACTGATTCGTCGCCGATGAAGACTAGCGCCCGGCCAGGCGCAGATCAACTTTCACAAGGGGCCCATCCATGTCCAGAGTCCTCGTCCCCCTCGCACAAGGCTGCGAAGAAATCGAAGCGGTCACCGTCATCGACATCCTGCGCCGCGCCGGCATCGAAGTGGTCAGCGCCGGCCTGGATGAACAACCGGTACGCGCCAGCCGTGGTGTGATGCTGCTACCCGACACCACACTGGATCTTGCGCTGCAACACAGTTTTGACATGATCGTGCTGCCCGGCGGACAACCGGGTACCAACAACCTCAAGGCTGATCCGCGCATCATCGGGTTGCTGCAACAGATGGCGCAACAGGGAAAATATGTCGCCGCGATCTGCGCCGCACCGTCCGTGCTCGCGACCGCCGGATTGCTCGACGGCAAACAGGCCACCAGTTTCCCGACCTGCCTGGATGGTTTCCCGAAAGTCGACGTGCAAGCCGCAGCCATCGTGGAGGATGGCAAACTGGTCACCTCGCGCGGCCCCGGCACCGCGATGGACTTCGCACTGATCCTGGTGGAGCGACTGGCCGGAAAATCAAAACGCCAGGAAATCGAAGCGGGATTGCAGCGCTGACGCAATCACGCCAGGAATCGCACCACGTCCGCCGCATCGAACGGCCAGCCAAGCTCCTTCCCGGTATCGCTGCGCCGTAACACCGGGATGCGCACGCCGTATTTTTCCAGCAGGTCGTCATCCTCGGCGATGTCGACATACTCCGCCGCAACCCCCGCCTCACGAAGGACTTCTTCTGCCTGTTCGCACAAGTGGCAGCAGGATGTGCCATAAAGGATGGGCGCAGGCATCGCGACTAACGCAGATTGATGATCGGCCAGCCGTGCGCTTCGGCGTGGGCGCGCAGCGTGTCATCCGGATTCGCCGCGACCGGGTGTTTCACCTTGCGCAACAGCGGCAGGTCGTTGAGCGAGTCGCTGTAAAAAGTACTTCCTGAAAAGCTGTCCAGCGTCCAGCCGCGCTCACCCATCCAGTTCTCCAGCCGTGTGATCTTGCCTTCGCGGAAACTGGGCACACCGGCAACGCACCCGGTGAATTCTCCGTCCTTGTGCTCCGGCTCGGTGGCGATCAGGTGTTCCACTCCGAATTCCCGCGCGATCGGCGCCGTGACGAAACTGTTGGTGGCAGTGATGATGACGCATATGTCGCCCGCCTCGCGATGCTGACGCACCAGATCACGTGCCGGTCGGGTCATCATCGGCAGCACTTTTTCACGCATGAATTGCGCATGCCACTCATCCAGCGTCTTGCGCGAATGGCGCGACAGCGGCTTCAACTGAAAATCCAGGAACTCGTGGATGTCCAGCATGCCGGCCTTGTACTGCTCATAGAAGGCGAGGTTCTTCGACTCGAACAGTTCGCGGTCGAGTACGCCGATGCCGATCAGGAATTGCGACCACTCGAAGTCGCTGTCACCGTTGAGCAGGGTATTGTCCAGATCGAATAACGCAAGATTCATTGTTGAACCTCACCGCGAAGGACTGAAAGAAATAACAAGTTATTACCGGGCATGCCTGCCACCTTTTGTGCCAATTGAAAAAATTTGCGATCCCATGGAGGAACTTCGTGATCTCTGTGTTCTTCGTGGTGATATGGATTTCAGTCCAACTCCAGATTCTTTTGCAGGATTTCCTTGAGCAACGGCACCGACGGGGTGCGATGCAGACTCAGCGAATGGGCGTCCAGCACATCCAGCAACGCCATCAGGCTGGGCAGGTCGCGCCGCCCGTGGCGTAGCAGGTATTGCGTCACTTCCGGCGGCAGGACGAAGCCTTTGTCCCGCGCATGCTGCGACAGTGCCTCGGCCTTTTCCTCATCGTTCAACCCGTGCAACTGGTATACCAGTCCCCACCCAAGGCGGGTGCGCAGATCGTCGCGCAACGCCAGATGCAACGGCGCGGTACTGCCGCTCACCAGCAGCATCCCGCCGTCCTCGCGCATCCGGTTATAGAGATCGAACAGCCCGACCTGCGCCGCATCGTCGAGGCGCTCGACATCGTCTACGGCGACCACCGTGGCGCTTGGCGGGACACTGCCCGGCGCATAGACCGCGCTCTGTTCCTGCCCCAGTGCCGCACTCACGCATGCACGCAACAAATGGCTCTTCCCGCTTCCCGCCTCGCCCCACACATAAAAGCATCGTTCGCCACTGCTGCCGTCCAGGGCATGACGCAATGCCGAGAACAGTTCGGGATTGCGCCCCACCACGAAATTATCGAGGCAGGGGCGCCAGCCGGGTACGATGTCGAGCAGCAACTGGCTCATGGCCTGTTATACATCTCGCTGGACAGATACCACTCCTTGCCGTGGCGCAAAGCCACCAGCAGCATCGCGGACAACGGCAGCGCCAGCAGCACGCCGAAGAATCCGAACAACTGGCCGAATGCCATCAGCGCGAAGATCACCACCAGCGGATGCAGGCCGATGCGCTCGCCTACCAGCATCGGCGTGACCACCATCCCCTCGAGCAGCTGACCTGCGGCGAATACCGCCCACACCAGCAGCACGCCGCCGAACGAAGTGAACTGCATGGCAGCCGCCAGCGTCGCCAGGACCAGCCCGGTGATCATGCCCAGATAAGGCACGAATACCAGCATGCCGGCGATCAGGCCGACCGGCAGCGCGAACTCCAGCCCGGCCATCCACAATGCCAGAACATAGAACACGCTCATCAGCAACATCACGGAGATCTGTCCGCGCAGGAATTCGGCCAGGATACGATCCACTTCGATAACGATCTCCGTCGTCTTGGCGTGCCAGTGGCGCGGGACAAATCTGTCCGCAAGCGACACCAGCGCGTCCCAATCGCGCAGCAGATAGAACATCGCCACGGGGATCAGCAGCAGATTGACCAGCACACCGATGAGTGCGCCGCCGCTACTGCCTATCCAGGGCAGCAACCTGGCCGCAGTGCCGCCCGCAGTCTGCCAATGGCTCAGCAGGGCATCCTTCACTGCCTGGCTGTCCCATTGCAGGTCCGCACCGAACCATTGCTGCAATTTCGGCAGCAAATGCGTCCGCGCGGCCTCGATCCAGTCCGGCAGGCGCGTCACGAACAGGCGGACCTCCTTTTCCAGTAGCGGTAGCATGATCAGCAGCAACAAGGTGAACAACATGGCCAATCCGGCCATCACCAGGATCACCGCCAGCGTGCGCGGGATTTTCCAGCCGCACAGCCGTTGCACCAGCGGGTTGCAGATATAGGCCAGGATGCCCGCCGCGACGAACGGCGTGAGTATCGGGCCGAGCAGATAGAGCAGCAGTGCGATGGCCGCAGCGAAGGACAGCCATTGCAGGGCGGCAAAGCGTGATAGAGCCATTTTGGGGTAGAATCCGCGAAAAAACGTGTAGCACTTTATCCTGAAGAAAGCGAGAACTCAACTTGAACGCACCCAACCAAAGCCTTTCCTACCGTGATGCCGGCGTGGATATCGACGCGGGAGACCGGCTCGTCGAAAACATCAAGCCGTTCGCCAAGCGCACCATGCGCCCGGAAGTGCTGGGCGATCTGGGCGGCTTTGGCGCACTGGTCGAAATCTCGAAGAAATACCGCGAACCGGTGCTGGTGTCCGGCACCGACGGCGTCGGCACGAAACTCAAGCTCGCCTTCGAACTGAACCGCCATGACACGGTGGGTATCGACCTGGTCGGCATGAGCGTCAACGACATCCTCGTGCAAGGCGCGGAGCCGCTGTTCTTCCTTGATTATTTCGCCTGCGGCAAGCTGGACGTGGACGCCGCCACCGAGGTCATCAAGGGTATCGCAGCTGGCTGCGAACAGGCGGGGTGCGCGCTGATCGGCGGCGAGACCGCCGAAATGCCCGGCATGTATCCGGTCGGCGAATACGATCTGGCGGGCTTCGCCGTCGGCGTGGTGGAAAAGTCCCGCATCATCACCGGCAGGGAGATCGTTGCGGGCGATATCGTGATCGGTCTCGCGTCGAATGGCGCGCATTCCAACGGCTATTCGCTGGTGCGCAGGATCATCGAACTCAGCCAGCCAGACCTGAATGCCCGCTTCGACGGCGAGCGCACCCTGGCCGACTGCGTCATGGCGCCGACGCGCATCTACGTGAAGCCGTTGCTGGCGCTGATGCAATCCATCACCGTGAAAGGCATGGCGCACATCACCGGCGGCGGGCTGCTGGAAAACGTGCCTCGCGTGTTGCCGGAAAATGTCGTCGCGCAACTGGATGGAAAATCCTGGCCGACCCCTGCGCTGTTCGACTGGCTGCGCGAACAGGGCAATGTCGCGCAACAGGAGATGTACCGCACCTTCAACTGCGGCATCGGCATGGTGGTGATCGTGGCTCAGAACGATGCGGATGCGGCGCTGGCGCAACTCAACGCCGCCGGCGAACGCGCCAGCGTCATCGGCGTGATCCGTGCGCGACAGGGCTCCGAGGCGCAAACCCAGGTCGCCTGAACCGCATGAAAAACATCGTCATCCTGATTTCCGGTCGCGGCAGCAACATGCAGGCACTGCTGGAAGCTGAGCTGCCCTGCCGGATCGCGGCGGTGATCAGCAATCGCGCGGATGCGGCGGGCCTGGAGATCGCGCGTGCACAGGGCATCGCCACCGCTGTCGTGGCACATCGCGACTTTCCCGATCGCGAAAGTTTCGATGCCGCGCTGGTCGAGGTGATCGACGCTTACCGGCCGGATTATGTGGTGCTGGCCGGCTTCATGCGCATCCTCACCCCGGACTTTGTGGCCCGCTACCACGGCAGACTCATCAACATCCACCCGTCGCTGCTACCCGCTTATGGCGGACTCGACACGCATGCACGCGCGCTACAGGACGGCGTGAAGATCCACGGCTGCACCGTGCATTTCGTCACCGCCGACCTGGACCATGGCCCGATCATCATCCAGGCCGCCATCCCGGTATTGCGCCACGACGACAAACACTCGCTTGCCGCACGCGTGCTGCACGAAGAGCATCGCATCTATCCGCAAGCCATCCGTTGGCTATGCAGCGGCCAGATCGAACTAAGCGATAGCGGAACGGTCTCATTCCGTAATCGCAAACAAACGGGGTTCACGCTGATCTCTCCCGGTCTGGAGTAACCATGAGATTGTCCTTGCCAGTTCTCGCATGGCTCATGCTGTGCGTCGCCACTCCTGCATCCGCCGCCCCTCCTGGCCGCGTGCAGGCCAGCTACGACATCTACAAGAGCGGCCTGAAGGTCGGCAGGATCGACGAGGTCTATACGCTCAAGAAGGATCGCTACACGCTGTCCAGCACCACGATCCCGGTCGGGATACTGGCCATCTTCAAACCGGAAAGGATCTTTGTCGAAAGCAGCGGACTGGTTGGCAAACAGGGTTTGCAACCGTTGCATTTCGACCACCGTCGCGAACTCGACCAGAGCAAGAACACCCGCGCCGAGTTCGACTGGAAGCAGGGCCAACTCACCCTGATCCACCAGACCCAGCAAACGGTAGTCGCGTTGCCGGAAGGTACGCAGGACCGTTTGAGCGCGATGTACCAGTTCATGTTCCTGCCCATGGGAAACACGATCATGCTGAATTTTCCGATGACCAACGGCAAGAAACTGGACAATTACGCTTACTCGATCACGCGCGGCGAGAAACTCAAAACGCCTGCCGGCGAGTTCAATACGCTGTATCTCGACAACCATGCAGGAACGGGGGAGAGCCGCACCGAGATCTGGCTGGCCACCCAGCGCTACAATCTGCCCTGTCGGATGACCATCACGGACGCCGACGGTGACCAGATCACCCAGGTGTTGAGCAAGCTCGAAATCAGGTAACCTCGCCGCCATGCCGCAAATGCCCGCCCTGAGCCTGCCGAAGCGGCCTGCCGGAAGGATCTCGCTGGCCATCGGCCTGTCGCTCCTGATCCATGCCATCGTACTGTTCGCGCCGCAGGTCGAATTACCGCCCAGCGAAGTGCCTTTGCCGCCGCTCGCCGCAAAGCTGGAAGTTCTGCCCAAGATCCCACCCGGGCCCGCGCCGGTCAAAAAACCGATGCCCAAGCCGCAACCGGCACCGCCTGAAAAGACCGTGCCGGAAACCATACAAGCCGACGACAGCCCCGTCGAAGGGATGCCGCAGGAAGAACCTCAGATCGATCCCGAGCCGCAGCCTCCCGGATCCGCAGAAGCCGCACCGGAAACGCAGCCGCCTCCTCCACTCCTTCCCAGACACGCTCAGCTTACCTTCATCGCTTACAAGGGTACGGACCTTGTCGTCGGCGAGGCGCGCCACAACCTGGATTTCGGCGATGACGACAGCTACACGCTCAAGGTCTCCACCAATACCACCGGATTGGTGAGATTCTTCAAGACCTTCGACCTGAACCAGCACAGCAGTGGCACATTGACGGAGCAGGGACTGCGCCCTGCCGAATACAGCGAGATGAAAAATTCTGGCAATGACAAAGAACAGGTCGGCGTGAAATTTCACTGGGCAGAAAAAACCCTGTCCTTCTCGAACGGCCGGCAAACACAGTTGCCCGAGCAGACGCAGGACATTGTCAGCTTCCTGTACCAACTTTCGCGATTGCCCTTGGGCAAAGGCACGGTACCGCTGTACATCACCAACGGCAAAAAGCTGGAACGTTATGAATTGACGGTCGGGGAAGAAGAATACATCCAGACCCGGTTCGGCAGGCTGCGCGCCTTGCCGTTACGCAAGGTTCACGCACAAGGGGAAGAGGGACTGGACATCTGGCTGGGGCTGGAATACCGCCTGTTGCCCGTCAAGGTTCGACAGATCAACCGTGACGGGCAGATTGCCGGAGAAATGGCCGTTTCGGATATCCGCGTGTCGGACGAGTCGCATCCCGCCGCGCAAGACTGAAAGCTCAATTGAGTCCCGCCTCCTGGCAATCCGGTCCATCCGTCATTCCCTTCCTGGCATCCCGGCGCGTCATCCAGTGCCGCAAATAATGGATGAAGTGACTGATTGCACTCTCGGACCAGATTCCCCCTTTTTGCTCCAGATAGGCCCTGATGCGTTGCAGTTCCATTTCCAGATGCAGATGTCCGGCAGCATCCGGTGAGGGAGAAGGATGCCCCGCATGGGGCTCCTCGCTGTCCGGCATGAGACGGATGCTTGCATAATGTTCCATCTGTTTAACGGCACGCACCAATGCATAACAGTCCTTGATGTGCACTGCATCAGCCATGCGGGCGACAATGGACGCCAGTTCCAGATGTTCGACGTCATCAACGGCAGTTTGCCCATCCATCCGTTCCATCGCATACCCCCCGCTATGAATTCATTCCCGGAACGACCCGCAATACTGGCAGTCGAGCCATGGCGCTAACTGTACCCTTTGTTTCCCAATGAGCATATATGCCGAAATATCTATATATTTCGGCCTAGTCACCACATACCCCAACCGATTATCCCCTTTCCTCCAGTCAAAGGCCCGCAACAACAACATGTTGCGACCACAACCCTGTTAAACTGCGAACCTGAATTTTTCAAGCAATGTCACCATGCTGATCACCGAATACCGACTGGATCTCGTCATTCAGGCCCTGCGCGCCATCCTGCCGCTGGCACACCCCGCCGACACCACGCTACGTTATTTTTTTCAGGACAACCGTATTGGTTCCAGCGAACGCGCACTGGTCGCCGAAACCGTATTCGGCGTGCTGCGCCACCGCCTGCTGCTGGAGCACGCCTGCGGCGAACAGGCCACACCGCGCCGCATGGCCCTCGCCTGTCTGCTCAGGTTCGGCGGCTATAACCTGCGCGAGATCGAACCGGTATTGAAGCGTGATGAAAAGGACTGGCTCGCTACGGTAAAGGGTGTAAAGACCAAAGAACAGCCATTATCGGTACAGGCCGAATTGCCCGAATGGCTGGTGGAAAGAATGCGCGCCAGTTATCCGGATGCCGAAATCCTCGCATTGGGCCAGGCGATGCAGCAAGGCGCACCACTGGATATCCGCGTCAACACCCTGCTCGCCAAACGCGAGGATGTGTTGCAGCAACTGCACGACAAGAACATCGAAGCTGCCGCCACGCCCTGGTCGCCCATCGGCATCCGCCTCAAGAAGAAGATCCCGCTCAATCGCGATGCGTTGTTCACCGAAGGCAAGGTGGAAGTACAGGACGAAGGCAGCCAGTTGCTCGGCTTCCTGCTTGCCCCCAAACGCAACGACATGGCGGTGGATTTCTGCGCCGGCGCGGGCGGCAAGACGCTGATGCTATCCGCATTGATGAATTCGCAAGGGCGCTTATACGCGATGGATGTGTCGGAAAAACGCCTCGCCAACCTCAAGCCGCGCCTGAAACGTTCCGGCGCCAGCAACATCCAGCCGATGCTGATCGCGCACGAGAACGACCTCAAGGTAAAACGGTTGGCAGGCAAGATCGACCGCGTACTGGTGGATGCGCCATGCAGCGGCTTGGGCACATTGCGCCGCAATCCCGATCTGAAGTTCCGCCAGTCACCCGACAGCCTTGAGGAGCTGACGCAGAAACAAGCCGCGATCCTCGCCTCCGCCAGCCGCCTGCTGAAAAAAGGCGGTCGTCTGGTCTATGCGACATGCAGCATCCTGCCGGAAGAGAACCAGCTTATCGTACAAGCCTTCCTCGCCACACATCCCGACTTCGTACTGAGACCGGCCGGAGAGGTATTGCAGCAACAAAAGATCGCGCTGGAAATGGAAGATTACCTCGAACTTCGTCCCCATCTGCACAATACAGACGGCTTCTTCGCGGCCGTGCTGGAACGGGTATAACCAGAATAATCTTTAGGCACGAAACACCATTGTAGGAGCGCAATTTATTGCGCGCCTACACAACCCCAACGGCCTAAACGGCCTAATTGACAATCCGGGTTTATTCCGGAATCCCACAAAACAAAACGACCGCCGCAGCGGTCGTAAGTTTACATAACTACTCTAGGTCACTAGTGTCCGGTTAAGAATCGAATAGATTCAGTTGGTTGTTGAAATCGGTGTTTTCTGGCTGCCCACCGATGCCCTGCAAGGCTTGCTGGATGGGCATTTTCTCGAACAGCGTGACCGATAGAATCTGTAGCAAAGTGTAGAGCGAAGCGTCCAGATTGAGGCGCTTTTTGATGATGGCGACGAGGACGTAGACCGAGACGGCGATCCAGATTTGCGCCTTCACCGCATTCTCGGACGTGCCATAGAAACGTTGGATACGAAGATGCTGCTTGACCCATTTGAAGAACAACTCCACCTGCCAGCGGCTCTTGTAGAGCGCGCAGATCGTTGCCGCCGGCAACGTGAAGTTGTTGGTGAGAAACACCAGCGTCTTGTTGGTTTCCGGGTCTTTGAAGCGGATGCGGCGCAACGGCTCCGGGTAATCCTGTCGGGTATAAAACCCGTCGAGCGCAATCGTCTGATCGCAGATGATGCCGAGGCTGCGGTCGGTTTTGGCAGAATACATCCGGTGCGCGTCGAGATTCGACTTGGCGCGGGTGACGAAGAACGCCCCGGCCAGATGCAGCCGATGCAAACGCACGAAATCGACGTAGCCCCGATCCATGACATAGATAGCACCCGGCTCCGGGATCAACAAGTCGAGGATGCGGGCGTCGTGCATCTTGCCATCGGAGACGTGGATGAAGCTGGGAATGCTGCCGCGCAAGTCCAGCAGCGTATGCATCTTCACCGCTGCCTTGGTCGTTCTGAAATGCGCCCATGGAAATACCGACAGGCACAGATCGATGGTGGTCGAATCCAGTGCGTACACTGTGTTGGTCAAATCCAAGCCCAAGTCTTCGCTGGCGTAAAGCGTTCTGGCTTGAGCAATCAAACGGTGAGCGAATTCGGCGTAGATGCGCCAGTCGCGCAGTTCGTTGGCATCGGCCAGTGTCGAACGGGATACCGTGCTTCTGATGCCCATGTGGTAGAGCTTGGCAGCCTGTGCCGAGAGGCAGGCCTCGATGTCGCGCAAACTCTCGCGATAGGTGAGTTGAGCGAAGGCCAGAATACGGAAGTGTTCGGCACAGGACAATGTCCTGACGCGATGATCGCCGCCATGCCGAGCCACGATGCGATGAAAGGTCTTCCATGGCAGGAAGTCCATGACTTGGGCGAACAAGGGCTTGCCAACGTACATCGCAGTCTCCAGCAGCAGGAAAGCTGCCAGACTGCACCAAGGCTGGTTCGCCGTTCAAGTCGGAGACACTATAAAAATCTCCGGATGCGGCATCAAATAAGGATTTCAGAGTCATGGAATCGTTTTTAACCGGACACTAGTGACTCTAGGTACGTCCTAAAACGGGATGTCGTCGTCGAAATTGTCGAAGCTGCTCTTGGCCGCTGCGGGTGCAGCCTTGGCGGGAGCGGCCGCGGCAGGTTTGCTTTCCACCACTTCGAAGCTGCCTGCACCTGACGATTTTCCGCCCAGCATGGTCATTTCGTTGACCACGATCTCGGTGGTATAGCGATCCTTGCCTTCCTTGTCCTGCCACTTGCGCGTCTGAATCTTGCCTTCCACGTAAATCTGCGAGCCCTTCTTCAGATACTCGCCCGCGATCTCAGCCAGACGACGATAGAACACAAGGTTATGCCACTCGGTCTTTTCCTGTTTTTCTCCGCTCTTGTCCTTCCAGTTCTCGGAAGTCGCCAGTGTGCAGTTGGTCACCGCTTCGCCGCTGGTCATATAACGGGTCTCGGGGTCCTTGCCCAAACGGCCTATCAAGATCACTTTATTCACCGACATGTCATGCTCCTTTCATCACAAGTTGTTCTACTGCCGTTTCATCGAATCCCTGCATGTCTACCTTGATACAGGCCATCCCTTCGCTTGCCACTACCATCACCTCGCGCACGCCGGAAAGCTGCAGGAGGCGCTGGCGCAATTCTACCGCAGCGGCTTCCGTCATTTCCGGCAAATGATACATCCTGGTGCGCACCGCAGCCGGAGGTTGCATGCCGGACGCCACCACCAGCCATGCCAGCAACAGCATGATGGCGAACACGAATACCGCATTGCCGCCGACATACTGCATCAATGCCCCACCCGCTGCCGCGCCGAAGAACGCGCCAAGGAATTGCACACTGCTGTAGACGCCCATCGCGGTTCCCTTCGCGGCCAGCGGCGCAATCTTGCTGATCATTGACGGCAGCGTCGCCTCCAGTACGTTGAATGCCGTGAAGAATATCAGCAGTGCGAAGGCCACGCCCCACAGGCTGTCCTGCGCGAACATCAACAGCGCCTGTGCGCTCATTGCCAGCGCCACCGACATCATGAAAACCGGCTTCATCTTCGCCTTCTTCTCAGCAACGACAATGGGAGGCACCATCAAAAGGAACGCCGCCAGCATCACCGGCAGGTAGATTTGCCAATGCTGCGAAACGTCAAGCCCGTCGCGCTCGAGGACGAACGGTACCTGCATGAACACCGACATCAGGATCGCATGCAGCGAGAAGATGCCGAAGTCGAGGCGCAACAGATCCTTGTTGCGCATCACCCCGGCGAAATGCTCCCAACTCGCTTCGGTGTCGCTGTGGAAGCGTGTGATCGCCGGGTCTGGAATCACGAACTTCACCACCCCCATCGCCAGCAAGGCCAGCACGCCTGTCAGCCAGAAGAGGCCCGGGACGCCGATCAAATTGTTGAGCAGCGGCGACAGCACCATCGAGACCGAGAAAGTGATGCCGATGGTGATGCCGATCATCGCCATCGCCTTGGTGCGATGTTCCTCGCGGGTCAGGTCGGCGGTCAGCGCCATCACTGCCGCGTTCAACGCGCCCGCCCCCTGCACCACACGCCCGACGATCACCCAGTAGATGTTGTCTGCAGAAGCCGCAACGAAACTGCCCAGCGCAAACAGAATCAGGCTGGCGTAAATCACCGGTTTGCGCCCATAGCGGTCGGACATCAGGCCCGCCGGGATCTGAAGGATCGCCTGGGTCAGGCCATATGCACCCAGCGCGATCCCCATCAGCAAATGGCTTTCGCCGCCCGGCAGATGTTCCGCATACAGCGCAAAGACCGGCAGGATGATGAACAGGCCGAGCATGCGCAGGCCGTAGATGCTCGCCAAGCCCAGGCTGGCACGGCGCTCGGTCACGGTCATCGTGTCTGTAACTTGTTGCATGGATGATTTTGGAAAGAAATGGAAAGTCGCGTATATTAACAGGTCGTCTTCACTACTCGCCAGCCAGCATGGAAAGCATCAAGATTCGCGGTGCGCGCACCCACAACCTGAAGAACATCAACCTCGATCTGCCACGGCATAAACTGGTGGTGATCACCGGCTTGTCCGGTTCGGGAAAGTCTTCGCTGGCGTTCGACACCCTGTATGCGGAAGGTCAGCGCCGCTACGTGGAATCGCTGTCAGCCTACGCGCGCCAGTTCTTGCAGTTGATGGAAAAACCGGACGTGGATCTGATCGAGGGGCTGTCGCCCGCCATTGCCATCGAGCAGAAGGCTACTTCGCACAACCCGCGCTCCACCGTCGGCACGGTCACCGAGATTCACGATTACCTGCGCTTGCTGTTCGCGCGTGCCGGCGATCCCTATTGCCCGCAGCATGATCTGGTGTTGCAGTCGCAATCCGTTGGGCAGATGGTAGACCATGTACTGGAATTGCCGGAAGGCACGAAGATCATGATCCTGTCCCCGCTGGTGGTGGAACGCAAGGGCGAGCAGGTCGATCTGTTCGACGAGTTGCGCGCACAGGGCTTCACACGGCTGCGCATCAACGGAACGGTGCATGAGATCGATGCGCTTCCCTCGCTGCAAAAGAACAGGAAGCACACCGTCGAGATCGTGGTGGACAGGCTGAAGGTCGGAGCGGAATCCAAACAACGCATGGCCGAATCGTTCGAGACCGCGTTGCGCCATGCCGATGGTCGCGCACTGGCGGTGGAAATGGATAGCGGCCAAGAGCACCTATTCTCGGCAAAGTTCGCCTGTCCGATCTGCAGCTATTCGCTGCCGGAACTGGAACCGAGACTGTTCTCGTTCAACAACCCGATGGGCGCATGCCCAAAGTGCGACGGCCTTGGCGTCATCAGCTTCTTCGATCCCGCGCGCATCGTCGCCTTCCCGCAAATGAGCCTGAGTTCCGGTGCAATCAAGGGCTGGGACAGGCGCAACCAGTTCTACCACCAACTGCTTGCCAGCCTCGCCAGCCATTACAAATTCGATCTGGATCAATCGTTCGAAAGCCTGCCGGATACTATCCAGCAGGTGTTGCTGTACGGTTCCGGCAAGGAGGAGATCGGGTTCAGGTATCTCAACGAGCGCGGCAAACCGACACTGCGCGAGCATGCCTTCGAAGGTATCGTCAACAATCTGGAACGCCGATACAAGGAGACCGACTCGCCCACCGTGCGCGAAGAACTGGCGAAATACCTGAACAGTTGCACCTGCCCGGAGTGCAAAGGTACGCGTCTGCGCCTTGAAGCCCGCCATGTGCGCATCGCGGACATGAACCTGTATGAGATCAGCGCCATGCCGCTGAAGCTGGCTCTGACCTTTTTCCAGGGATTGAAGCTGTCCGGGCACAAGCAGGCGATCGCGGAAAAGATCGTGCAGGAGATCGCCTCGCGCCTCGCTTTCCTGAATAACGTCGGGCTGGACTATCTGTCCCTGGAACGTTCGGCAGAAACACTCTCCGGCGGAGAAGCGCAACGTATCCGTCTCGCCTCCCAGATCGGCTCCGGCCTGACCGGCGTGATGTACGTGCTGGACGAACCCTCCATCGGCCTGCACCAGCGCGATAACGACCGATTGCTGAACACGCTGATGAAACTGCGCGATATGGGCAATAGCGTGATCGTGGTCGAGCACGACGAAGATGCGATCCGCCATGCTGATCACGTGGTGGACATGGGGCCGGGTGCAGGCGAGCACGGCGGCCTGATCGTCGCACAAGGCTCGCCGGAAGAGATCTGCCGGAACACGCAATCGCTCACCGGGGATTACCTGACCGGACGTCGTCGCATCCCTTTGCCGAAAAAATATAAGCTGCCAGATGCCGAACGCATGTTGCGTATCGTCGGCGCCAGCGGCAACAACCTGAAGGGCATCACCCTGAATCTGCCGGTTGGCCTGCTGGTGTGCGTGACCGGGGTATCCGGCTCCGGCAAGTCCACGCTGATCAACGACACGTTGTATCCGGCGGTGGCGCAACATCTGTATGGCAGCAACACCGAGCCTCAGCCCCATACCGAAATCGCCGGACTGGAATTCTTCGATAAGGTGATCAGCGTCGACCAGTCGCCGATCGGCCGCACGCCGCGTTCCAATCCTGCCACTTACACCGGCCTGTTTACTCCCATTCGCGAACTGTTCGCCGGTGTCCCCGCGGCACGCGAACGCGGCTACGGACCTGGAAGGTTCTCGTTCAACGTCAAGGGCGGACGTTGCGAATCCTGCCAGGGCGACGGACTGATCAAGGTCGAGATGCACTTCCTGCCGGACGTATATGTACCGTGTGACGTATGCCACAGCCAGCGCTACAACCGCGAGACGCTGGAGATCCAGTACAAGGGCAGGAACATCCACCAGATATTGCAGATGACGGTAGAACAGGCCCATGAGTTCTTCAAGCCCGTGCCCGTCATCGCACGCAAGCTGAAGACCCTGCTTGACGTGGGCCTGGGCTACATTTCGCTGGGACAATCCGCCACCACGCTTTCCGGCGGCGAAGCGCAACGTATCAAACTGTCGCTGGAACTGTCCAAGCGCGATACCGGCCGGACGCTGTATATCCTCGACGAGCCGACCACCGGCCTGCATTTCCATGATATCGCGCTACTGCTCAAGGTGATCCACAAGCTGCGCGATCAGGGAAATACGGTGGTAGTGATCGAACACAATCTAGACGTGATCAAGACCGCAGACTGGGTGATCGACCTGGGACCGGAAGGCGGCGATGGCGGCGGACGGATCATTGCCGAAGGCACTACGAAAGGATCTCGCCGCTAACAAGCATAGCGTGACCGGAACCTACCTGAAACAGGCGCTCGATCAGTAGGTATGCGGGGATGCTACTCATTTCCGGAAAGATCAGCATCCCGGACCGCGAGATCGAACTGAATGCGATACGCGCCCAAGGTACTGGCGGTCAGAATGTCAACAAGGTTTCAACTGCGATCCATCTGAGGTTCGACATCAATGCCTCTTCGCTTCCCGAAGCCTTCAAGAAAAGATTGCGGCAAATCCCTGACGGCCGTATTTCCTGCGACGGCGTGATCATCATCAAGGCGCAGCGCTATCGAAGTCAGGAGAAGAATCGCAGCGATGCGTTGGCGCGACTGGCCGACTTATTGCAAAGCGCCACGATCACGCACAAGAGACGTATCCCGACCAAGCCGACGCGCAATTCGGTAAGAAAACGCATCGAAGATAAAATACAGCGTGGCAGGATCAAGGCAGGTCGAGGCAAGATTGATGGCGAATAGCTTCTACGCCACTCGCCAATCAGGCCGCCGCAATGCCTTTTTCGTCGAACATGCCCTCGAACAGGATGGAACTGAGATAACGCTCGCCGGAATCCGGTAACACGACTACGATGGTCTTGCCGGAATTCTCGGGACGCTTGGCATGGCGCACAGCTGCCGCCACCGCAGCACCGCTGGAAATACCCGAAAGGATGCCTTCTTCGTGCGCAAGACGACGTGCGTACTGCACCGCCTCTTCGTTGCTCACTTGCTCGATCTCGTCCACCATGGACAGGTCGAGGGTATCAGGCACAAAGCCAGCGCCGATGCCCTGTATCTTGTGCGGGCCGGGTTTCAACGCTTCTCCGGCGCGATGCTGCGTAAGGATCGGGCTGGCGGACGGCTCGACCGCAACAGAGGTGATCTTTTTGTATTTGACGTTCTTGATATAGCGCGATACGCCGGTAATGGTTCCACCGGTACCCACGCCCGCAACGAAGATGTCCACTTTCCCGTTCGTATCGTTCCATATCTCGGGGCCGGTCGTCTTTTCATGAATTTCTGGATTGGCAGGATTCTTGAACTGTTGCAACAGTACATATTTCGGATCGGAAGCCGCAATCTCTTCTGCCTTGGCTATGGCGCCCCCCATACCCTTGGCACCCTCCGTCAATACCAGGGTCGCCCCGAATGCAACCAGCAGCTTGCGCCGTTCGATGCTCATGGTCTCCGGCATGGTCAGCGTCAGCGGAATACCGCGCGCCGCCGCAACGAATGCCAAGGCGATACCGGTGTTGCCGCTGGTAGGTTCCACGATATGCTTGCCCGGATCCAGCAGACCACGTCGCTCTGCGTCGGCGACCATCGCCGCACCGATACGGCATTTGACAGAATAGGCCGGGTTGCGCCCTTCGATCTTTCCGAGAACGGTAGCGGGCGCACCGTCGGTAATGCGATTAAGGCGTATCAGCGGGGTACGTCCTACGGATAGCGAGTTGTCGGCGAACCAGTTAGGCATGTTGATCTCCCGGTTGATTTTTTGAAAGTGTATCAAACAAAAAGCCGGGATATCCCGGCTTTTTGTTTGAACTTGAAACAGAACTATTCGGCTTCCACGGCTGTTGCTTCTGCCGGACGATCCATCAGTTCGATCAACGCCATCGGCGCGTTGTCACCTTGACGGAAACCGAACTTGAGGATGCGCAAGTAACCGCCGTTACGTGCCGCATAGCGCGGACCGAGTTCATCAAACAGCTTGGTCACCATTTCGCGATCACGCAGACGAGAGAACGCCAGACGGCGATTGGCCAGACTCGGGGTCTTGCCCAGCGTCAAGATGGGTTCTGCGACACGGCGTAGCTCCTTGGCCTTGGGCAGGGTGGTCTTGATGACTTCGTGACGTAACAGGGACACAGTCATATTGCGGAACATCGCCAGACGGTGGCTGCTGGTACGATTGAGTTTTCTTAAACCTGAACGGTGACGCATGATTTGCCTCTCTTAACTTCTTCTATGTGCTGCGCTGCCTCAAACGGAAGCGACAGGCCAGTTTTCCAGTTTCATACCAAGCGACAAATTGTGCTCGGCAAGAACCTGTTTGATTTCATTCAAGGACTTGCGACCAAGATTCGGGGTTCGCAACAAGTCATTCTCGGTGTGCTGAATCAGGTCACCGATGTAATGGATGCTCTGCGCCTTGAGGCAGTTGGAGGAACGTGGTGTCAGTTCCAGATCATCCACCGGACGCAACAGAATCGGATCGACTTTCGGCGCCTGTACCTTTTCAACGACAGGCTCAGTCCCTTCCAGTGCAGCAAACACGGAGAATTGGTCAACCAGAATGCGCGCAGCATTGCGGATTGCCTGTTCCGGATCAATCGCACCGTTGGTTTCGATGTGCATCACCAGCTTATCAAGGTCGGTACGCTGTTCGACGCGCGCGCTTTCGACAGCATAACTGACTCGGCTGACCGGGCTGAAAGATGCGTCCAGTGCGATATGACCGACTGCGCGTGTTTCGTTCGGCGCCTGGCGGGAAATGGAAGACACATAACCACGCCCTTGCTCCACTTTGATCTGCATGTCCAGCTTGCCGCCGTCAGTCAGGTGCGCAATCACGTGATCCGGGTTGACCACCTCGACATCCGCATTGCCGCTGATATCCGACGCAGTCACCACGCCCGCCCCATCCTTCTTCAGGGTCAGGACAACCTCATTCATGTTGTGAAGACGCAGTACTACACCTTTCAGGTTCAGCAGGATATCCACGACATCTTCCTGCACGCCGTCGATGGTCGCGTACTCATGCAACACACCGGCGATCTTCACCTCGGTTGGAGCAGCGCCAGCCATGGATGACAACAGGATACGACGCAATGCATTACCAAGCGTGTGACCATAGCCACGCTCGAAAGGCTCCATCACCACCTTGGCTTGGGTGTCGGAGATCTTTTGCACATCAATGATGCGTGGCTTCAAAAATTCGTTCTTGGGCATATGCTACTCCGCGTGGATTACTTGGAATACAACTCAACCACGAGATGCTCGTTGATGGTTGCGGGCAGTTCAGCACGTTGCGGCTTGGCCTTGTATGTACCCTTCAACGCCTTGGTGTCCATCTCGATCCATTCCGGGAAACCGCGCTGCTCGGCAGCTGCCAGCGCCGCCTTGATGCGCAGTTGTGCCTTGGATTTTTCGGCAACCTCAACTACGTCTCCAGGACGCACTTGATAGGAAGGAATGTTCACGCGCTTGCCGTTCACCAACAAACCGTTGTGGCGCACGACTTGCCGCGCTTCGGCACGCGATGCACCAAAGCCCATACGGTAAGTGACGTTGTCCAGACGCGACTCCAGGTTCTGCAACAGGTTCTCACCGGTAATACCGCGCTGGCTCTCAGCCGCCTTGTAGGCCAGACGGAACTGTCTTTCCAGAACGCCATAAATACGACGGACTTTTTGCTTTTCACGCAATTGACCACCATACTCGGACAGTCGTGTGTTTTTCTTCTGCCCGTGTTGACCGGGTGCGTAAGCCCTGCGCTCAACCGCGCATTTGTCAGTGAAACACTTCTCACCTTTCAAAAACAGCTTTTCGCCTTCGCGGCGGCACTTACGGCACTTTGCATCGAGATTTCTAGCCAAGATCGACTCCTAATTGTTTTAGATACGGCGCTTCTTAGGCGGACGACAACCGTTGTGAGGCACCGGCGTAATATCAGAAATGCTGGTGATCTTAAAACCAGCGGCGTTCAACGCACGCACTGCGGATTCGCGTCCCGGACCAGGGCCCTTGATACGCACTTCAAGATTCTTTACACCGCATTCTTGGGCAGATTTTCCGACAACTTCAGCAGCAACCTGCGCGGCAAACGGCGTACTCTTGCGCGAGCCCTTGAATCCTTGCGCACCACTGGTAGACCATGCCAATGCATTGCCTTGGCGGTCGGTGATGGTAATGATGGTGTTGTTGAAAGAAGCATGAACATGAGCGACACCCTCGGCTACGTTCTTCTTGACTTTCTTGCGCACTTTCGTGCTACTTGGCTTAGCCATGATTTGATCCTCTGTGCGTTATAGCAAACTTACTTCTTGGCGCCGGCGATCGCCTTGCGCGGCCCCTTGCGGGTACGTGCGTTGGTGCGAGTACGCTGACCGCGACACGGCAAGCCGCGGCGGTGGCGAGTGCCTCGATAGCAACCAAGATCCATCAGTCGCTTGATGCTCATCGTCACTTCGCGGCGCAAGTCGCCTTCAACCGTAAATTTGGCGACTTGTTCGCGCAGCTTTTCCACTTCCGCATCCGTCAAGTCTTTCATCTTGGTGGATGCGTTCACCCCTGCCGATACGCAGATCTCTTGCGAACGTGTACGACCGATACCGTAGATTGCAGTCAAAGCAATCACGGCGTGTTGGTGGTTGGGGATATTTACCCCTGCAATACGTGCCATGCAGTTACCCTATCTTTGAGAAACGAAAATTATAACACCCGCAGCCAATTCTATTCAATTAGCCTTGGCGTTGCTTGTGGCGTGGCTCTTTGCAAATAACACGCACCACGCGGTTGCGAATAACGATCTTGCAGTTACGGCAAATCTTCTTTACTGACGCCTGAACTCTCATTTGCTTCTCCTTGCTTACTCAACTATTTGGCGCGGAACACAATCCGTGCCCTGCTCAAATCATATGGAGTCAACTCCACAGTCACCTTGTCGCCCGGCAAAATACGTATGTAGTGCATGCGCATCTTTCCCGAAATATGGCCCAATACCACATGGCCGTTTTCCAGCTTGATTCGGAAGGTGGCATTGGGCAACGACTCCTCAATCTCACCTTGCAGCTGAATTACCTCTTCTTTAGCCATTAGCGTGCTAGCCCGCCTTTAAAGTTGGCCTTTTTCAGCAAGTTCTCATACTGATGCGTCATCAGATAGGACTGCACTTGCGCCATAAAGTCCATCGTGACCACCACCAGAATCAACAGCGATGTGCCGCCGAAATAGAATGGCACGTTCCATTTCACCACCAGAAACTCCGGCAACAAGCAAACCAGGGTGACATACACCGCGCCAACCATCGTCAAGCGCAACATTATTTTCTCGATGTACTTCGCAGTCTGTTCGCCGGGACGAATACCGGGCAAAAATGCCCCGCTCTTCTTCAGGTTATCAGCTGTTTCCTTCGGGCTAAACACCAACGCCGTATAGAAAAAACAGAAAAACACAATTGCTGCGGCATACACCATCACATAAATCGGCTGACCAGGCGACAGTTTCTCGCTAACATCTTTCAGCCAACTCATTCCATCTCCGCTGCCAAACCATCCCGCGATCGTCGCCGGGAACAGGATGATACTGGAAGCAAAAATCGGCGGAATCACACCAGCCATATTCAACTTCAACGGCAAATGCGAACTTTGTCCGCCATACACCTTATTACCCACCTGACGTTTGGCATAGTTCACCAATATCTTGCGCTGACCACGTTCGACAAACACAACCAGTGCCGTAACCGCGACCGAACCGACCAGCAGGAACAACACCAGAGGTATCGAAAACGCACCAGTACGTGCAAGTTCCAGTGTGCCGCCGATTGCACTCGGCAAGCCCGCAGCAATGCCGGCAAAAATAATCAACGAAATACCATTGCCCAAACCGCGCTCAGTAATCTGCTCACCCAGCCACATCAAAAACATCGTCCCTGTCACCAAGGTAATCACGGAAGTCAACTGGAACATTGCGCCCGGATTCGGCACCAACCCCGGCTGAGATTGCAAGGCGACCGATATACCGAATGCTTGGAACAAGGCAAGAGCCAATGTCCCATACCGCGTATATTGAGTGATTTTACGACGCCCTGCCTCGCCTTCCTTCTTCAACTGCTCAAGATGCGGAACGGCAATCGCCGCCAACTGCATGATGATCGATGCCGAAATGTAAGGCATGATACCAAGCGCAAAAATCGTGAAGCGTTCCAGCGCCCCCCCCGAGAACATATTGAACATCCCCAGGATACCGCTTGATTGCCGCTTAAACAAATCTGCCAACACAACCGGATCGATTCCCGGAACCGGGATATGCGCGCCGATTCGAAACACAATCAGCGCGCCCAGCAAGAACCACAGGCGCTGACTCAAATCGCCATACTTGCCCTTTGCAACACCCCTAACAGCTGTACTCACGTACCGACCTTATTCCGCAAAACTGCCGCCAGCGGCTTCGATTGCCGCGCGCGCGCCCTTGGTCGCCAGCACTCCCTGCAACTTGACCGCACGGGATATTTCGCCACACAGAATCACTTTCGCACTCAATGCGGTAGCGTGAACCACGCCTGCCTGCTTGAGTGCGAGCAGGTCAATACTATCGACAGGCATCCTTTGCAAATCCGATAAACGCACTTGCGCAGTATCGTTGCGCGTCAGTGAAATAAAGCCGCGCTTCGGCAAACGACGTTGCAACGGCATCTGACCGCCCTCGAATCCGACCTTATGAAAACCGCCCGCACGGGATTTTTGCCCCTTATGGCCACGACCAGCAGTTTTGCCCAGGCCGGAACCAATTCCGCGTCCGACACGGCGTTTAGCATGCTTTGCGCCTTGTGCAGCTTGAATATTATTGAGTTGCATCTGTTATGCCTCGCACTTGACCAAGTAAAACACTTTGTTGATCATGCCGCGCACGCAAGGAGTATCTTCCAGTTGCACGGTATGGTTGATGCGGCGCAGACCCAAACCGCGAATGGTATCGCGATGCGATTGCTTGGCGCCAATCAGGCTCTTGATCTGCGTCACTTTGATTGTTTTGGCTTGTGTCATGTCTTACCCCATAATCTCATCAACGCTCTTGCCGCGCTTGGCAGCAATTTCGGACGGCGCGTTCAGCGCTTTCAAACCGTTCAATGTGGCACGCACCACGTTGTATGGATTGCTGGAACCAATACACTTGGCCAGCACGTCACGCACACCTACCGCCTCGAATACCGCACGCATCGCACCACCTGCGATGATGCCAGTACCTTCCGATGCCGGCTGCATCAGCACTTTCGCCGCACCGTGCTTACCGACCACCGTATGATGCAGTGTGCCATTCTTCAGGCTGACCTTGATCAGATTGCGACGCGCCTCGTCCATTGCCTTTTGTACGGCAACCGGCACTTCCTTGGATTTGCCTTTGCCCATGGCTACTCGCCCATCGCCATCTCCGACAACCGTCAACGCGGCAAATCCCATGATGCGCCCACCCTTGACTACCTTGGTGACGCGATTCACGGAAATCATCTTCTCGATCAGACCGTCATCACGCTCTTCCTGCTGCTGCATTTTTCCTTGCGGCTTAGCCATCACTCAACTCCAATCAGAACTGTAGACCATGTTCACGCGCGGACTCAGCCAACGCCTTGACACGACCATGATATCGATTACCGGAACGGTCGAACGCCACCTGCGTGATGCCCGCTGCCTTGGCCTTTTCAGCGATACGCTTGCCCACCACGACCGCAGCAGCCTTGTTACCGCCGTTAGCCAGATCCTTGCGAACATCCGCTTCCAAACTGGATGCACTGGCAAGCACCTTGGAACCACAAGCAGACAATACTTGGGCATAAATGTGCAGGTTAGTACGGTGAACAGCCAGACGTACTGTTTTCTTCTCAGCAATGCGTGCACGGGTTTTGCGTGCCCTGCGCTGACGTGATTCTTTCTTGTTCAACATATCCGCCTCAATTATTTCTTCTTGGTTTCTTTCAGGATCACCACTTCGTCGCTATAGCGCACACCTTTGCCCTTGTATGGCTCAGGTTCACGGAAAGCACGGATTTCAGCGGCGACTTGTCCGATACGCTGCTTGTCGGCACCCTTCAACACGATCTCGGTTTGCGTCGGAGTTTCGACCTTGATACCGCTCGGCATCTTGTAAGAAACCGGATGGGAAAAACCCAAGGTCAGGTTCAGGGTGTCGCCGGCTGCCTGAGCACGATAGCCCACGCCGACCAGCGTCAGCTTGCGTTCAAAGCCCTTGCTGACACCTTCAACCATATTGGCCAGCAATGCGCGGACCGTACCGGACATCGCGCCAGCCTGAGCGGAATCGTTCTGCGCCTTGCACAACAGACTATCGCCCTCGCGCACCACGCTCACATCGTCCGACAATGCCTGCTTGAGGGTACCCAGCGGCCCCTTCACCGAAATTTCATTCGCAGCCACCGCAACCTCAACACCGCTCGGCACCACAACAGGATTCTTGGCAACTCTAGACATATCTACCTCACTACGCGACTACGCACAGCACTTCACCGCCAATACCATTGGCACGTGCTTTGCGGTCGGTCATCAAACCCCTGGAAGTGGAAACGATAGCAATACCCAAACCGTTCATCACCCTTGGAATATCCTCGGAACCCTTGTAAATACGCAGTCCCGGACGGCTGACGCGCTGGATGTTCTCGATTACCGGACGGCCGCTGTAATATTTCAAGCCAATTTCCAGCGTAGCTTTGCCGCCATCACCCTTGATGACACTGAAGCCATCCACATAGCCTTCGTCTTTCAGCACCTCGGCGATCGCCACCTTCAACTTCGAAGAAGGCATCACCACCGTGGTTTTTTCCGCCATCTGCGCATTGCGAATGCGCGTCAACATGTCGGAGATCGGATCACTCATACTCATATATTTCTCCTACCAGCTGGCCTTAACGACGCCGGGAATCTCACCGCGCATCGCGAATTCACGCACCTTGATACGCCCCAAACCAAACTTCCTGAAAGTGCCACGCGGACGACCAGTCAACGCACAACGATTGCGCAGCCGAACCGGGCTTGCATCGCGGGGCAACGCCTGCAGTTTCTGACGCGCAGCAGCGCGCTCCTCAGTGCTGAGCGCCATATTGGTAATCGTTGCCATTAACTCTGCGCGCTTGGCCGCAAACCTTTTCACGGTGTCACGGCGCTTCTGCTCACGGTTAATCACTGCCATCTTAGCCATTAGTCTTCCCTCATTTCTTTAATGGGAGTTTGAATGCCGACAAAAGCGCTTTGGCTTCTTCGTCGGTCTTCGCGGTGGTGGTAATCGTGATATTCATACCACGCAACGCATCAATCTTCTCGTACTCAATCTCCGGAAAAATGATCTGCTCTTTCACGCCCATGTTGTAGTTGCCGCGCCCATCGAACGACTTTCCAGAAATACCGCGAAAATCGCGAATGCGCGGAATCGCAACGGAAATCAGACGATCCAGAAACTCATACATGCGCTCCTTGCGCAAGGTCACCTTGCAACCCACCGGATAGCCTTCTCGAATCTTGAATCCGGCAATGGATTTCTTCGACATTGTGACCACCGGCTTTTGCCCGGCAATCTTTTGCATATCGCCGACGGCAAAATCCATCACCTTCTTGTCTGCCACCGCTTCGCCAACCCCCATGTTCAGGGTGATCTTTTCGATGCGCGGCACTTCCATGATGGACTTGTAGCCGAACTGCTTCATCAAGTCCTTGGAGACCTTGTCCTTGTACAACTCATACAAACGAGCCATGCTGTCTTACCCCTTAAGCGTCAATCACTTCGCCGTTGGACTTAAATACGCGAACCTTGCGTCCATCTTCCAGCGTTTTAATACCGACTCGATCGCCTTTCTTGGCAGCCGCATTGAAGATTGCCACATTCGAAACATGAATCGGCAATTCCTTCTCCACGATACCACCCGTCAAACCCTTTACCGGGTTAGGCTTCTGATGCTTCTTTACTTTATTGATACCACTCACCAACAGGTAATCGCCCAGCACGCGCAACACATTGCCGCGACTGCCCTTATCCTTGCCTGCGATGACGATCACATCATCGTTCTTCTTAATCTTGCGCATGATTTTCCTCGACTCGATCCGTATGCCGCTTACAGCACTTCAGGTGCCAGCGAAACGATCTTCATGAACTTCTCGGTACGCAACTCGCGAGTCACCGGCCCGAAAATACGCGTGCCGATCGGCTCCAGCTTGGCATTCAGCAACACGGCCGCATTACCATCGAACTTGACCAGCGAACCATCGGTGCGACGCACACCCTTGGCAGTGCGAACCACCACGGCGTTATATACCTCGCCCTTCTTTACGCGACCGCGCGGAGCTGCATCCTTGATACTCACCTTGATGACATCACCAACGGAAGCATAACGACGCTTGGAACCACCCAACACCTTGATGCACATTACAGCTCGCGCACCGGTATTATCAGCCACATCTAAAACAGACTGCATTTGTATCATTATTTAATCTCCAACTTATTCCGCTCAAGGCGGCCAGTTTTGGAACCCGTTCGGGTTAGGTCGCCGCAAGCGGCGATGAAACGAAGCCGCGCATTATATGCAAATTCGGGAAAGATGCAAGCAGAAATTACAACTAAGCGGCAGCACCCTTTTCCAGCAGCTTTGTAACGCGCCAGGTTTTTGTCTTGGCTAACGGGCGGCACTCTTCGATCGTCACCACATCGCCCGCATGAAACTCATTAGCTTCATCATGTGCATGGTACTTCTTGGAAACGCGAATGATCTTGCCCAGCAACGGATGTTTTACCTTGCGCTCGACCAGAACGGTTACGGTTTTGTCCATTTTGTCGCTTACAACGGTACCGGTCAGGGTACGCTTCAGTTTGGAATCGCTCATTACTGGACACCCTTTTCTTTCAATACGGTTTTTACGCGTGCGATATCGCGGCGCACCTTGCGCAACTCGCTGGTATTTGTCATTTGCTGCGTTGCCACCTGCATACGCATACCGAATTGCGCTTTGGTCAGGGACAACAATTCCTGTTGCAGATCCACCGCAGACTTTGTTTTCAGTTCACTGGCTTTCATCTTATGCACCTACCTGTCTGACCACGAAGGTGGTCGCGATTGGCAACTTGGCGGATGCCAGACGGAACGCTTCGCGTGCCACGGCCTCATCCACCCCATCCATTTCATACAGCATTTTGCCTGGCTGGATTTCAGCGACGTAGTACTCAGGATTGCCCTTACCATTACCCATGCGAACTTCAGCCGGTTTCTTGGAGATCGGCTTGTCCGGGAAAACGCGTATCCAGATGCGACCGCCACGCTTGATGTGGCGCGTCATGGCACGTCGTGCTGCCTCGATCTGACGCGCCGTCAAACGACCGCGCGCAACCGACTTGAGGCCAAACTCGCCGAAACTAACCTTGTTGCCACGTGTGGCAATGCCGGTATTGCGGCCTTTCTGTTCCTTGCGGTACTTCCTTCTAGCTGGCTGTAGCATGCTTTGCTCCCGACTTTCTTGCTTTCTTTTCCGGCTCGGCCGCAACCGGCGCAGTAACTTCCTGGCCGGAAACTTCACCCTTAAATACCCAAACCTTCACGCCGATGATGCCGTAGGTGGTTTTCGCTTCCGAGGTTCCGTAATCAATATCGGCGCGCAGTGTATGCAACGGCACACGGCCTTCACGGTACCACTCGGTACGCGCGATCTCGATGCCGTTCAGACGTCCCGCGCTCATGATCTTGATGCCTTGCGCGCCCAGACGCATTGCATTTTGCATCGCGCGCTTCATGGCACGACGGAACATGATGCGCTTTTCCAGTTGAGCGGTGATGTTATCGGCTATCAACTGCGCATCGACTTCCGGCTTGCGCACTTCCTCGATTGCGACATCCACCGATTGCAACCCCATACGCTTGCGCAATTCTGCGCGCAAGGATTCGATATCCTCACCCTTCTTGCCGATTACCATGCCAGGACGCGCGGTGTAAATCGTAACCTTCGCATTCTTGGCCGGACGCTCGATGATTACCTTGGAAACACCAGCGGAAGCCAGTTTCTTTTTCAGGAAAGCACGAATCTCGATGTCCCGAATCAACAGATCGGCAAAATTCTCGCTGTTGGCATACCACTTGGAGTCCCAGTTCTTGCGAACGCTCAACCGGAAACCGGTTGGATGAATTTTCTGTCCCATAGTTATCCTCAGTTTCCGACGTGAACGGTGATATGACAGGTCTGTTTCTCGATCCTGTTGCCACGCCCTTTGGCACGCGCCATGAAACGCTTCAGCGATGCCGCTTTGTCGACGTAGATGATCTTGACTTTCAATTCGTCAATATCCGCACCATCGTTATGCTCAGCATTGGCAATCGCGGATTCCAGCGCCTTTTTGATAATTCCAGCGCCTTTCTTCGGACTGAAGGTCAGGATGTTGAGCGCTTGCGCAACCGGCAGACCGCGGATCTGATCAGCCACCAAGCGGCCTTTCTGCGCGGAGAGATGAATGTTTTTTGCAACTGCGATAGTCGTAGTCATCATGCCCCCTTATTTCTTGGCCGCTTTTTTATCAGCAGCGTGCCCCTTGAAGGTACGCGTCAGGGAAAACTCACCCAGTTTGTGACCTACCATGTTCTCAGATACATACACGGGAATATGCTGCTTCCCGTTATGCACTGCAATCGTCAAACCGACGAACTCGGGCAACACCGTCGAGCGGCGCGACCAGGTTTTCACCGGACGTTTGTCGTTAGTCGCACGCACTGCCTCAACCTTCTTGAGCAAGTGAGCGTCAACAAATGGACCTTTTTTAATGGAACGTGCCATATATCTACCCCTTAAGCCTTAAAGCGACGACGCACGATCATGCTGTCGGTACGCTTGTTGCGACGTGTACGGAAACCCTTGGCCGGCACACCCCATGGACTGACCGGATGACGGCCGGCTGCAGTTCTGCCTTCACCACCGCCGTGCGGGTGATCGACCGGGTTCATCACCACACCACGTACCGTCGGACGAACACCGCGCCAACGCATCGCGCCAGCCTTACCGATGGAACGCAGACTATGCTCGGAATTACCCACTTCGCCCAGCGTCGCCTTGCAGTCGATATGCACCTTGCGGATCTCTCCGGAACGCAAGCGCAACTGGGCATAACTGCCTTCGCGCGCCAGCAATTGAACGGAAGTGCCTGCAGAACGTGCCAATTGCGCACCCTTGCCAGGAAGCATCTCAATGCAATGCAGGGTCGAACCGACAGGAATGTTGCGCAGCGGGAGTGCGTTGCCCGGCTTGATCGGAGCTTCGGATCCACTCAACAGGGTTGCGCCTGCGGAAACCCCCTTGGGAGCGATGATATAACGGCGCTCACCATCGGCATAGCACAGCAAGGCCAGATTGGCACTACGGTTCGGATCGTATTCCAGACGCTCAACAGTCGCCGGAATACCGTCCTTGTTGCGCTTGAAGTCAACCATGCGATAGTGCTGCTTATGACCGCCGCCCATATGACGAGTGGTGATATGGCCATTATGGTTACGTCCCGCAGTCTTGGACTTCTTTTCCAGCAATGCAGCTACTGGCTTGCCCTTGTGCAATTCACGATCGACAACGCGCAATACGCCGCGCTGTCCCGGGGTTGTTGGTTTTAGTTTAAGCAATGCCATGATGATTATCCTTGCTCGCTTGCAGCAAAATTGATTTCCTGTCCGGCAGCCAGACACACATAGGCCTTCTTCCAGTTGTTGCGGCGACCGACATAACGACCAGTACGCTTGACCTTCCCTTTGACGCACGCTATCTGGACGCTATCCACGCTGACCTTGAACATCAGTTCAACGGCAGCCTTGACCTCTGGCTTGGTCGCATCGGGCGCAACACGGAAAATCACTTGCTCGTTCTTGTCGGCGACGTAAGTGGCTTTTTCGGAGATTTGCGGGGCGAGCAACACTTTCATCAATCGCTCTTGGCTGAATTGTTGCGTACTCATGCGAACATCTCCTCGATTTTGGCCACCGCATTGCGCGTCACCACTACGCTGGGGAAACGCACCAGACTGACCGGATCAGCCTGATTGGCTTCCAGCACCAGAACGTTCGGCAGATTGCGCGAAGACAGGTACAGATTCTCATCAATACTGTCGGTGATAATCAGTACACGACCGGAGTCCAAACCCATACTCTTGATTTTTTGCGCCAGCAGCTTGGTCTTGGGCGAATCGACAGTCAGGTCATCCACCACCACAAGGCGTTCCTCGCTGACCAGTTTCGACAGAATCGACGCGAAGCCTGCGCGATACATCTTGCGATTCACTTTTTGCGTGTAATTCTCTTCCCCGGTATTCGGAAAAATCTTGCCGCCGCCACGCCACAACGGGCTGGACGCCATACCGGCGCGTGCGCGACCGGTACCTTTTTGCGCGAATGGCTTGCGCGTGCTCTTGGCGATCTCGCTACGTCCCTTTTGCTTGCTGTTTCCGGAACGTGCATTCGCCATGTAAGCAGTGACCAGCTGGTGAACCAGGTCCTCGTTATATTCGCGGCCGAACAATTCGTCGGAAGCACTCAGGTTTGCAGTTGCCTGCCCCTTATCGTTAATGACTTTGAGTTCCATTACGCACCTGCCTTTACTGCGGGACGCACGATCACGCTGCCGTTTTGCGCGCCTGGAACGGCACCCTTGACCAGCAGCAGTTGACGCGCGACATCAACACGCACGACCTGAAGATTCTGGACGGTCTTTTGCACATCGCCGAGATGCCCGGTCATGCGCTTGCCCGGAAATACGCGACCTGGATCCTGCGCCATACCGATAGAACCCGGCACGTTATGCGACTTGGAGTTGCCGTGCGTTGCACGGCCGGACTTGAAGTTGTAGCGCTTGATGGTACCGGCATAGCCCTTACCTTTGGATACGCCGGTTACATCAACGAGCTGCCCCACTTGGAACATTTCAACGCTGACCGTCGAACCAACCTGCAGATCGGCCAGTTGTTCAGGGGATACAGTAAATTCTTTCAATGCACTCCCGGCTTCCACACCCGCCTTGGCGTAATGTCCGGCGGCAGCCTTGCTGACACGACCGGGACGGCGTACACCGTGCGCCAACTGCACAGCAGTATAACCATCAGTATCCACGGATTTAACCTGAGTGACACGATTATTGGACACTTCCAGCACTGTCACCGGCAACGAAGAACCGTCCTCGGTGAAAACGCGGGTCATGCCAATCTTGCGACCGACAAGTCCTAGACTCATTTTAATTTCCTCTTGTTAAGGGGCCGACTACAATTGGTCAGCCGATTTTGCTGCTTTTGCTACACTTTACCTTACTGCAACTTGATTTCGACATCCACGCCTGCCGGCAGATCAAGCTTCATCAGCGCATCAACTGTTTTATCTGTCGGATCGACAATATCCATCAGGCGCAGATGGGTGCGAATCTCGAACTGATCGCGCGAAGTCTTGTTGACGTGCGGGGAACGCAACACATCGAAACGCTCGATCTTGGTTGGTAGCGGCACCGGTCCATTTACCACCGCGCCGGTGCGCTTGGCAGTTTCAACAATCTGCGCTGCCGACTGGTCAATCAAGCGATAGTCAAACGCCTTGAGGCGAATGCGAATTTTCTGACTTTGCATAATTATCTCTTGCATTTACGGCGGCCTAGCCGCCAATTAAAGAACGAAAACGCGTGGCCGCAGCCACGCGAGGGCGCGCATTGTATCTTTACTCGATGATCTTTGCAACCACACCGGCGCCGACGGTACGACCGCCTTCGCGGATCGCGAAGCGCAGACCTTCTTCCATCGCGATCGGGTTGATCAGGTTCACCGTGATCGACACGTTGTCGCCAGGCATCACCATCTCGGTTCCGGCCGGCAGCTCCACCGCTCCGGTCACGTCAGTCGTACGGAAGTAGAACTGAGGACGGTAGCCTTGGAAGAACGGAGTGTGACGACCGCCCTCATCCTTGCCCAGAACGTAGATCTCGGCGGTGAACTTGGTGTGCGGGGTGATGGAGCCGGGCTTGGCCAGAACCTGACCACGCTCGACTTCTTCACGCTTGGTGCCGCGCAGCAGTACGCCGACGTTGTCGCCTGCCTGACCCTGGTCGAGCAGTTTGCGGAACATCTCGACGCCGGTACAGGTGGTCTTCAGGGTCGGCTTGATGCCAACGATCTCGATTTCTTCGCCCACTTTGATGACACCACGCTCGATACGGCCAGTTACGACGGTGCCGCGACCGGAGATGGAGAATACGTCTTCCACCGGCATCAGGAAGGTGCCGTCGATGGCGCGTTCCGGCGTCGGAATGTAGCTGTCCAGCGCTTCAGCCAGCTTCAGGATGGAGCCTTCGCCCAACTCGCCGGCATCGCCTTGTACGGCTTTCAGCGCGGAGCCCTTGACGATGGGAATGTCGTCGCCAGGAAATTCGTACTTGGAGAGCAGCTCGCGCACTTCCATCTCAACCAGTTCCAGCAGCTCTTCGTCGTCGACCATGTCGCACTTGTTCAGATACACGATGATGTAGGGCACACCAACCTGACGAGCCAGCAGGATGTGCTCGCGGGTCTGCGGCATCGGGCCGTCAGCAGCGGAGCAAACCAGGATCGCGCCGTCCATCTGGGCAGCACCGGTGATCATGTTCTTGACGTAGTCGGCGTGGCCCGGGCAGTCAACGTGTGCGTAGTGACGGCTCGCGGTCTCGTATTCGACGTGCGCGGTATTGATGGTGATGCCGCGCGCCTTTTCTTCAGGCGCCGCGTCGATCTGATCGTAGGCCTTGGCTTCTCCACCAAACTTCTTGGACAGCACCATCGTGATCGCCGCCGTCAGGGTGGTCTTGCCGTGGTCCACGTGACCAATCGTGCCCACATTCACGTGCGGCTTCGTACGTTCAAATTTGCTCTTTGCCATTTCGCTCTCCGACTAAAGTTCTGAATTATTTCTTGCTGTTCATCACGGCTTCAGCGACATTCTTTGGCGCTTCGGCGTAGTGCTTGAATTCCATAGTGTAGGTTGCACGCCCCTGCGTTGCGGAACGCAGCGCGGTCGAGTAACCGAACATCTCAGCCAGCGGCACTTCGGCTTTCACGGCCTTGCCACCGCCCGCCATGTCTTCCATGCCCTGCACCATACCGCGACGGGAAGACAGGTCACCCATCACCGTACCGGTGTAATCTTCCGGCGTTTCCACCTCGACTGCCATCATCGGCTCCAGCAACACCGGATTGGCTTTGCGCATGCCGTCCTTGAACGCCATGGAGGCAGCCATCTTGAACGCATTCTCGTTCGAGTCAACATCGTGGTAGGAACCATCAAACAATGTGACCTTGACATCCTCGACAGGGTAGCCTGCCAGCACACCATTCGGCAACGATTCCCGCAATCCCTTTTCAACCGCAGGAATGAATTCGCGAGGAACAGTACCGCCCTTGATTGCGTCCACGAACTCGAAGCCCTTGCCAGCCTCATTCGGCTCCATCTTGATCCAGACATGACCATACTGACCGCGACCGCCGGTCTGCTTGGCATATTTGCCTTCAACCTCAACCAGCTTGCGGATCGCTTCGCGGTAGGCCACTTGTGGCGCACCCACATTGGCTTCCACGCCAAACTCGCGCTTCATGCGATCCACCAGAATCTCAAGATGTAACTCACCCATGCCGGAAATAATCGTCTGACCGGACTCTTCGTCGGTACGTACGCGGAACGACGGGTCTTCCTGTGCCAGACGGCCCAGCGCAATACCCATCTTTTCCTGGTCAACCTTGGTCTTTGGCTCAACCGCCACGTGGATCACTGGCTCCGGGAACACCATACGCTCAAGAATGATCGGCTTATTGACATCGCATAGCGACTCGCCGGTGGTCACTTCTTTCAGGCCGATACAGGCAGCAATATCTCCAGCCAGGATCTCATCAACTTCCTTGCGCTCGTTCGCATGCATCTGCACGATACGACCAATGCGCTCTTTCTTGCCGCGCACCGGATTGTATACCGTGTCACCTTTTTTCAGCACGCCGGAATACACGCGCACGAAAGTCAGTTGACCAACGAACGGATCGGTCATCAGCTTGAATGCCAATGCAGAGAAACTCTCGCTGTCATCCGCCTTGCGGGTGACATGTTCCCCACCCTCGGTCTCGCCACCCACATCAGGAATATCCACCGGGGAAGGCAGCAACTGGATCACAGCATCCAGCATGCGCTGCACACCCTTGTTCTTGAACGCGGAGCCACACAACATCGGCTGAATCTCGCAGGCGATGGTACGCTGACGCAGGCCGGCGACGATCTGCTCTTCAGACAACTCGCCGTTCTCGAGATAGAGGTTCATCAACTCTTCGGAAGCTTCGGCAGCAGACTCGACCATCAACTCGCGCCACTCATTGGCGGTTGCCACCAAGTCAGCAGGAATATCACGGTAATCGAACTTCATGCCCTGAGACTCTTCGTCCCAGATGATCGCCTTCATCTTGACCAAATCGACAACGCCGACGAACTTCTCTTCAGCGCCGATGGGAATCACGATGGGCACCGGATTCGCCTTGAGGCGCGTCTTCATCTGGTCCACGACCTTGAAGAAGTTGGCACCGGAACGGTCCATCTTGTTCACGAAGGCCAGACGCGGCACCTTGTACTTGTTGGCCTGACGCCACACTGTCTCGGACTGCGGCTGCACGCCACCCACGGCGCAATACACCATGCAGGCACCGTCCAGTACGCGCATGGAACGCTCCACCTCGATGGTGAAGTCCACGTGCCCCGGAGTGTCGATGATATTGAAGCGATGCTCCTGAAATTGCAGCTCCATGCCTTTCCAGAAGCAGGTCGTCGCAGCGGAGGTGATGGTGATACCACGTTCCTGCTCCTGCTCCATCCAGTCCATCGTGGCCGCACCGTCGTGCACCTCACCGATCTTGTGGTTCACACCCGTGTAGAACAGGATACGTTCGGTGGTAGTGGTCTTACCAGCGTCGATGTGTGCGCTGATGCCGATATTACGATAGCGTTCGATTGGTGTTTTGCGTGCCACGATGATTACCTGACTGTCTTTACTTGATTAGAAACGGAAATGCGAGAACGCCTTGTTGGCTTCTGCCATACGATGTACTTCTTCGCGCTTCTTGACGGCGCCACCGCGACCCTCGGATGCGTCAATCAATTCACCGGCCAGACGCATATCCATGGACTTCTCGCCACGCTTGCGAGCCGCTTCGCGCAACCAACGCATCGACAAGGCCATGCGACGCGAAGGACGCACCTCGACCGGAACCTGATAGTTCGCACCGCCCACACGACGACTCTTCACCTCGACTTGCGGCTTGGCATTGTTCAACGCCAGATTGAACACCTCGATCGCGTCCTTGCCGGTCTTCTTGCCGACCTGCTCCAGCGCACCGTACAGAATGCGCTCCGCGACCGACTTCTTACCGGCCGTCATCAATACGTTCACGAACTTGGACAGGTCCTGATTACCGAACTTCGGATCAGGCAGGACTTCGCGTTTGGGGACTTCTCTGCGTCTTGGCATATCAACCTCGAATGAATTACTTGAAAATCAGACTTACGCCTTCTTGGCGCGCTTCGCACCGTACTTGGAGCGCGCCTGCTTGCGATCCTTCACACCTGCAGTATCCAGACTGCCGCGCACCATGTGATAACGCACACCCGGCAGATCCTTTACACGACCACCGCGCAACAGCACCACCGAGTGCTCCTGCAGGTTATGGCCCTCGCCACCGATGTAGGAGATGACTTCGAAACCATTGGTCAAGCGAACCTTGGCTACCTTACGCAACGCAGAGTTAGGCTTCTTGGGGGTCGTGGTATACACACGCGTACACACACCGCGTTTTTGCGGAGAACCTTCCAAGGCAGGCACCTTGCTCTTTTCTACGATTGCAACACGCGGCTTGCGGATCAACTGGTTAATGGTTGGCATTATCTACACATCCTAAAAAGATTCCGAAAAATTCGTTAAAAATCAACAAACAAAAAACTCACCGTCGCAGCATGACAAAATCCGGTCCGCTGCGACGGCAAAAAAGGTTGCGAATTCTATTGAGAAACCCCTGACGTGTCAAGAGATTCCGGCTCTGCGTCAAGCAACTCCTCCGGCGCAATCGCATCCGCTTCCTGCAGTTCACGCCCCTCAGCCAAATCGATTCCCAGGCGTTGTTTGCGGCGCGTGTTGTGATAAGCCAGACCGGTGCCGGCTGGAATCAGACGACCCACGATGACGTTTTCCTTCAGGCCGCGTAACTCGTCCTTCTTGCCCATGATCGCCGCTTCGGTCAGTACACGCGTGGTTTCCTGGAACGACGCCGCAGAAATAAACGAATCGGTAGACAGCGAAGCCTTGGTGATACCCAGCAACATGTAATCGAAAGTCGCCGGTTTTTTCCCGTCCGCAACCACGCGTTCGTTCTCTTCCAGCAGGTCGGCACGTTCCACTTGCTCGCCGGTAATGAAGCGCGTATCCCCCGCATCGTTGATCTGCACGCGGCGCAACATCTGGCGCACGATCACCTCGATATGTTTGTCGCTGATCTTCACACCTTGCAGGCGGTACACATCCTGTACTTCGTCGGTGATGTAGCGGGCCAGCTCGTCAACTCCCAGCAAACGCAGAATATCGTGCGGATTGGCCGGTCCATCCACAATCATCTCACCGCGGTTGACCACTTGGCCATCATGCGCCAGCACATGCTTCTCCTTTGGAATCAGGAACTCATGCGCCACGCCATCCACATCGGTAATCACCAGGCGCTGCTTGCCCTTGGTATCCTTGCCGAACGAAACCGTACCCGTGCATTCAGCCAGCACACCCGCATCCTTGGGTACGCGCGCCTCAAACAACTCAGCCACGCGCGGCAGACCACCGGTAATGTCGCGCGTCTTGCTGCTCTCCTGCGGTATACGCGCCAGCACATCACCCACACCCACATGCTGACCGTCTTCGACGGTAATGATGGAACCGGTCTGCAAGGTCACGCTGACCGATGTCTCCGTTCCCGCCAGCTTGACTTCCTGCCCCTCATCGTCGATCAGGCGCACCATCGGGCGCAGTGCAGTCTTAGCCTGCCCGCCACGCTGTTTCGGATCGATGACCACCAGCGTAGACAAACCGGTCACATCATCAATCTGCTTGGCAACCGTTACACCCTCTTCGACATTCTGGAAACTCACCCTGCCGGCGTATTCGGTGACGATCGGACGGGTATGCGGATCCCATGATGCCAGCACCGTACCGGCACGCACAGCATCACCCTGCTTGACTGCCAGCATTGCCCCGTACGGGACCTTGTGGCGCTCACGCTCACGACCATGCTCATCGGCCACGATCACTTCGGCGCTACGCGCCACGACGATCAGTTCGCCGCGCACCGTAGTCACCACGCGCATGTTCTGGCTGAATTTCAGCGCACCATTCGACTTGCTTTCCACCTGGCTGGCCACCACGGTACGCGAAGCCGCACCACCGATGTGGAAAGTACGCATGGTCAACTGAGTACCCGGCTCACCGATGGACTGGGCGGCGATCACGCCCACTGCCTCGCCGACATTGATTTGGCCACCACGGCCAAGATCGCGGCCATAACACTTGGCACACAAACCAAAGCGGGTTTCGCAATTCAGTGGGGTACGCACGCGCACTTCGTCTATGCCCAGCGCCTCGATACGTTCCACGGCCGCTTCATCAAGCAGAACACCTGCCGAATAAAGCGTTTCCGATGTCTCGGGATTGATCACATCTGCGCTCACCACGCGTCCGAGAATACGTTCACGCAACGGCTCAATCACTTCACCGCCCTCGACAATCGCCTTCATGAAGGTACCATTCCCGGTACCGCAATCGTCCTCGATCACGACCAGATCCTGAGTCACGTCCACCAGACGACGTGTCAGATAGCCGGAGTTCGCGGTCTTCAACGCGGTATCGGCCAGGCCTTTACGTGCACCGTGCGTGGAAATGAAGTACTGCAACATGTTCAGGCCTTCGCGGAAGTTCGCGGTGATCGGCGTCTCGATGATCGAACCGTCCGGCTTGGCCATCAGGCCGCGCATCCCTGCCAACTGGCGAATCTGCGCCGCCGAACCGCGCGCACCGGAGTCGGCCATCATGTAAATGGCATTGAACGATTCCTGCATGACGGGCTTGCCCTTCTCCATGCGCGGCTCCCCCGTAACACGGTCGATGACCGGTTCGCTGCCCAACTGCTCCATCATCGCCCGGGCCACGATATCGCCGGTACGTCCCCAGATATCCACCACCTTGTTATAGCGTTCGCCATCGGTCACCAGACCGGACGTATACTGGGTATGGATCTCATGCACTTCTTTTTCCGCAGCACCGATCAGATCGTTCTTTTGCGGCGGCATCAGCATATCGTCCACTGAAATCGAAATACCGGCCCGGGTCGCATAACTGAAACCGGTATACATCAGCTTATCGGCCATGATCACGGTATCGCGCAAACCGCACTGACGGAAGCTGGCATTGATCAGGCGCGAGATCTCCTTCTTCTTGAGCGTCTTGTTGATCAACGCGAACGGCAGTCCGGCGGGCAGCACTTCCGACAGCAGCGCACGACCGACCGTGGTTTCGTAACGGGTCAGCTTTTCCACTGGCTGGCCGGCTTCGTCCCGGTGACTCTCTTTGAGACGCACCACCACCTTGGCTTGCAGCTCCACTTCGCGCGACTCATAGGCACGCGACACTTCGGCGATGTTGGCAAACATCGAGCCTTCGCCCAGCGCGCCGACTTTCTCGCGCGTCATGTAGTACAAGCCCAGCACGATGTCCTGCGAAGGAACGATGATCGGTTCGCCGTTGGCCGGCGACAACACGTTGTTCGAAGCCAGCATCAGGGTGCGGGCTTCCATCTGCGCCTCGAGCGACAACGGCACATGCACTGCCATCTGGTCGCCGTCGAAGTCGGCGTTGAACGCGGAACAGACCAGCGGGTGCAACTGGATCGCCTTGCCCTCGATCAGCATCGGCTCGAACGCCTGGATACCCAGACGGTGCAGTGTCGGCGCGCGGTTCAACAGCACCGGATGTTCGCGGATCACTTCTTCCAGGATATCCCACACGACAGGCTCTTCGGCCTCCACCATGCGCTTGCTCGCCTTGATGGTGGTCGCCAACCCCATTGCCTCGAGTCGGCTGAAGATGAACGGCTTGAACAGTTCCAGCGCCATCTTCTTCGGCAAACCGCACTGGTGCAGCTTGAGCTGCGGGCCGACCACGATCACTGAACGGCCGGAGTAATCCACGCGTTTACCCAGCAGGTTCTGGCGGAAACGTCCGCCCTTGCCTTTAATCATGTCCGCCAGCGACTTCAACTGGCGCTTGTTCGCGCCGGTCATCGCCTTGCCGCGGCGGCCGTTGTCCAGCAGCGAATCCACCGCTTCCTGCAGCATGCGCTTTTCGTTGCGCACGATGATATCAGGCGCCTTCAGTTCCAGCAGACGGCGCAAACGATTGTTGCGGTTGATCACACGGCGGTACAGATCGTTCAGGTCGGAAGTCGCGAACCGACCACCATCCAGCGGCACCAGCGGACGCAATTCCGGCGGCAACACCGGCAACACTTCCATCACCATCCATTGCGGCTTGATGCCTGAAGCATTGAATGCCTCCAGCACCTTCAAACGCTTGGCATATTTCTTGATCTTGGTCTCTGAACCGGTTGCTGCCAGATCGGCACGCAACGTCTCGATCTCGCTGGTCACGTCCAGATTGCTCAGCAAGGCACGCACACCTTCCGCGCCCATCATGGCGGTGAACTCGTCGCCGTACTCCTCGGTCTTGGCCAGATAGTCGTCTTCCGACAGCAACTGACCACGATTCAACGGCGTCATGCCGGGCTCGGTCACTACATAGGCTTCGAAGTACAGCACACGCTCGATGTCACGCAGCGTCATGTCCAGCACCATGCCCAGACGTGACGGCAGCGACTTCAGGAACCAGATGTGCGCGACCGGGGAGGCCAGCTCGATATGCCCCATGCGCTCACGGCGCACCTTGGACAGCGTGACTTCCACGCCGCATTTCTCGCAGATCACGCCGCGATGCTTCAGGCGCTTGTACTTGCCGCACAGGCATTCGTAATCTTTCACCGGTCCGAAGATCTTGGCGCAGAACAGGCCGTCGCGTTCCGGCTTGAAAGTGCGATAGTTGATGGTTTCCGGCTTCTTCACTTCGCCGTACGACCAGGAACGTATCTTCTCAGGCGACGCAAGACCGATCTTGATCGCATCGAATTCTTCTTTTTGTGTGACCTGTTTGAACAAATCCAGCAATGATTTCATGTGAGACTCCTATTCGTCTTGTGCCAGAACCGCTATCAGTTACGCATCAGATCCATGTCGATGCCCAAGGAACGGATTTCCTTGATCACCACATTGAAGGATTCCGGCATGCCTGCATCGATCTTGTGGTCGCCCTTGACAATGCTTTCATAAACCTTGGTACGTCCCGCCACATCGTCCGATTTCACGGTCAGCATTTCCTGCAGGGTGTAAGCGGCACCGTAAGCTTCCAGCGCCCACACCTCCATCTCGCCGAAGCGCTGTCCGCCGAACTGCGCCTTGCCGCCCAGCGGCTGCTGGGTCACCAGAGAGTACGGGCCGGTCGAACGCGCGTGCATCTTGTCGTCCACCAGGTGGTGCAACTTGAGCACATGCTTGTAACCGACCGTGACCTGGCGATCGAAGGCCTCGCCGGTACGCCCGTCATGCAGCGTGGTCTGTCCGGACAGCGGCAAGCCCGCCAGTTCCAGCATGTACTTGATCTCTTCCTCGCTGGCGCCGTCGAACACCGGCGTCGCGAACGGCACGCCCACCGTCAGGTTGCGGCACAGCTCAATGATCTCGTCATCGCTGAACGATTCCAGATCGACGACCTGGCCATTGTGATGGTTGTAGATCTTGTTCAGGAACTTGCGCACCTCGGTGATTTTGGCGTTGGTTTGCAGCATCTCGTCGATCTTCTTGCCCAATCCCTTGGCAGCCCAACCCAGATGGGTTTCCAGAATCTGGCCGATGTTCATCCGGGACGGGACGCCCAACGGGTTCAGCACCACATCGACCGGCGTACCATCTGCCATGTACGGCATGTCTTCCACCGGCACGATGCGCGACACCACACCCTTGTTGCCGTGACGGCCGGCCATCTTGTCGCCGGGCTGCAGACGGCGCTTCACGGCCACATACACCTTGACCATCTTCTGTACGCCGGCTTGCAGTTCGTCGCCTTGCGTCAGTTTTTTCTTCTTCAGTTCGAACGCCGCATCGAATTCGATGCGCTTCTGCGCCAGACCTTCCTTGACCTGCTCCATCTGCGCCGCCACGGCATCGTCCGCCACGCGGATATCGAACCATTGGTGCGGTTCGATACTGGACAGATACTCCTTGTTCAACTTGCTGCCCTTGGCCAGCTTCTTCGGACCGCCATTGGCAACCTTGTTGTGCAGCAACTTTTCCAGACGCGCAAACACGTCCGCTTCCACGATGCGCATCTGATCCGCCAGATCCTTCTTGTAGCGGTTCAGTTCGTCGTCGATGATCTGTTGCGCACGATTGTCGCGTTGCAGCCCTTCGCGGGTGAACACCTGAACATCGATCACGGTACCGGAAATGCCCGCGTCGACACGCAGCGACGTATCCTTCACATCGGACGCCTTCTCGCCAAAGATCGCACGCAGCAACTTCTCTTCCGGAGTCAGCTGGGTCTCGCCCTTGGGCGTGACCTTGCCGACCAGCACATCGCCCGGTCCGACTTCCGCGCCGATATGCACGATGCCGCACTCGTCCAGGCGCGCGAGCTGCGCTTCGGACAGGTTCGGAATATCGCGCGTAATTTCCTCGGCGCCGAGCTTGGTGTCACGTGCGGCAACGGTCAGTTCCTCGATATGAATGGAGGTGAAGCGGTCATTCGACAGAACGCGCTCGGAAATCAGAATCGAATCTTCGTAGTTGTAACCATTCCAGGGCATGAACGCGACCAGCATGTTCTGCCCCAATGCCAGCTCGCCCATATCGGTAGAGGCACCATCGGCAATCACGTCGCCGCGGCCGATCACATCGCCGACCTTGACCAGCGGACGCTGGTTGATGTTGGTGTTCTGGTTGGAACGGGTGTACTTGGTCAGGTTATAGATATCCACGCCGACTTCGCCTGCAGTGGTCTCGTCGTCATTGACGCGCACCACGATGCGGCCCGCATCGACGTAATCGATGCGCCCGCCGCGCCATGCCTGCACGGTCGTTCCTGAGTCGACTGCCACGGTGCGCTCGATGCCGGTGCCGACCAGCGGCTTCTCGGCGCGCAGGCAGGGGACTGCCTGACGCTGCATGTTCGCCCCCATCAGCGCGCGGTTTGCATCGTCGTGCTCCAGAAACGGGATCAGCGATGCCGCAACCGACACCACCTGCGACGGCGAAACGTCCATATACTCCAGCTTATCCGGCTCGGCCAGCACGAACTCGTTGTGCTGACGCGCAGACACGATGTCGTTGGTAAAGTGACCGCGCTTGTCCAGCTCGGCGTTCGCCTGCGCGATGGTGAATTTACCCTCCTCGATCGCCGACAGATATTCCACCTCGTCCGAAACCTTGCTCTTGTTCACCTTGCGGTATGGCGTTTCGATAAAGCCGTACTCGTTGGTACGCGCGTACAAAGCCAGCGAATTGATCAGACCGATGTTCGGACCTTCCGGCGTCTCGATCGGGCATACGCGGCCATAGTGGGTCGGATGTACGTCGCGCACCTCGAAGCCGGCGCGCTCGCGGGTCAGGCCGCCTGGGCCCAGTGCGGAGATACGCCGCTTGTGCGTCACTTCGGACAACGGATTGGTCTGATCCATGAACTGGCTCAGCTGGCTGGAGCCGAAGAACTCCTTCACCGCAGCCGAGATAGGCTTGGCGTTGATCAGATCGTGCGGCATCAGATTATCGGTCTCAGCCTGCCCCAGACGCTCCTTGACGGCACGTTCGACACGGGCCAGACCGGCGCGGAACTGGTTCTCGGCCAGTTCGCCGACGGCACGCACGCGGCGGTTGCCAAGGTGATCGATGTCGTCGATCTCGCCACGACCGTTGCGCAACTCGACCAGTATCTTGACCACCTCGACGATGTCCTCATTGGACAGCGTGGTCGCACCGGTCAATTCCTCGCGCCCGACGCGACGATTGAATTTCATGCGACCGACGGACGACAGATCGTAACGCTCTTCATTGAAGAACAAACCTTGAAACAGGTTTTCCACCGCATCCTCGGTAGGCGGTTCGCCGGGACGCATCATGCGGTAGATCGCCACACGCGCAGTCCACTGATCGGTTGTCTCGTCGGTGCGCAACGTCTGCGAAATGAAGGCGCCGTGATCCAGATCGTTGGTATACAGCGTCTGTATCTTGGCGATGCCAGCGACCTTCAGGTTCTCCAGTAGCGTTTCGCTGATCTCGTCGTTGGCATTGGCAACAATCTCGCCGCTGTCCGTATCCACGATGTTATGCGCCAGTACACGGCCGACCAGGAAATCCTCGCTCACGGCCAGCTTGTCGATGCCCGCTTCCTGCATCTCGCGGATATGACGCACGGTGATTCGTTTGTCCTTGGCCACAATGACCTTGCCGGACTTACCAACGATATCGAAGCGCGCGATCTCGCCACGCAGGCGCTCGGGAACCACCTCGAACTGGATGCCCTTCTTGCCCAGATGGAAGGTATCGAATTCGAAGAACATCCTGAGCATGTCTTCATTGCCGTAGCCCAGCGAACGCAGCAGTATGGTCACCGGCATCTTGCGGCGGCGGTCAATACGGAAATACACGTAATCCTTGGCGTCGAACTCGAAGTCTAGCCATGAGCCGCGGTAAGGAATCACGCGTGCGGAAAACAGCAACTTGCCGGAAGAATGGGTCTTGCCGCGGTCATGCTCGAAGAACACACCGGGAGAGCGGTGCAATTGCGACACGATCACGCGCTCGGTACCGTTGACCACGAACGAACCGGTGTGGGTCATCAGCGGGATCTCGCCCATGTAGACCTCCTGCTCCTTCACTTCCTTGACTGTGGGCTTGGATGCCTCCTTGTCCATAATGGTCAGGCGCACGCGGGCGCGCAGTGGCGAAGCGTAGGTCAGGCCGCGCTGCTGGCATTCCTTGACGTCGAAAGGCGGCATGCCAAGCTGGTAACTGACGAAATCGAGCCGCGCATTCTTGGAGTGACTCAGGATCGGGAATATCCCGTTGAAAGCGGCTTGCAATCCCTCGTTCTTGCGCTGCTCGGGAGAGGTGTATGCCTGCAGGAACGCAGCATAGGATTCCAGTTGGGTGGATAATAGGAATGGAACCGGCAAGGCACCGATTCGCTTGGCAAAACTTTTACGAATACGTTTTTTTTCGGTAAAAGAGTAGCTCATACAATCTCCACGATTAAGGGATTACGAAGTTTCAGAAACGGCACAAACAGCAAATCGTCCCGTAGCAAAAAATCAGGGGGCAGAATGTATTCCGTCCTTTTCTGTCCGCTGACTTCTTAAAGCGGCAAAAGGCTGACGGTGATATCCGCCAGCCTTCCTGCAGCAAACCGCCTTACTTAAGTTCGGCAGTCGCGCCAGCTTCAACCAACTGCTTCAATGCAGCATCGGCATCCGCCTTGGAAACACCTTCCTTGACCGCCTTCGGTGCGCCATCGACCAGATCCTTGGCTTCCTTCAGGCCCAGGCCGGTAATAGCGCGAACTGCCTTGATGACGTTCACCTTGTTGTCACCGACGCCCTTGAGCATCACAGTGAATTCGGTCTGTTCGGCAGCAGCGGCAGCACCGCCAGCGGCAGCACCACCAGCAGAGGGAGCTGCCATCGCAGCAGCAGACACGCCAAACTTCTCTTCAATTGCCTTGACCAACTCGTTCAATTCCAGCACGGACATGCCGTCCAAAGCTGTCAAAAATGCGTCTTTATCGAATGCCATGTTATTTTCCTAACTTTATAAATTAATCAGATCAAGCTGCAGCGGGTTCCTTCTGCTCGGCCACTGCGCTGAGTACGCGAGCCAAGCCAGAAACCGGCGATTGCAGCAAACCACACAGTTGTGCCAGCAGAACTTCCTTCGACGGCACGGAAGCCAGCGCATTCACGCCTGCAGCATCCAGCATCTTGCCGTTGTAGGAACCTGCCTTCACGACCAGCTTGTCGTTCGTCTTGGCGAACTCGTACACTACCTTGGCGGCCGCAACGGCATCCGCGCTGATGCTGTACACCAGCGGGCCGACCATCTTGTCAGCCAAGGCTTCGAACGGAGTACCCTGCACCGCGCGGCGCGCCAGCGTGTTCTTCAACACGTGGAAATACACCCCGGAGTTGCGCGCGTTGGCACGCAACCTGGTGATGTCGCCGACTTCGATGCCGCGATACTCTGCCAAGACGATGGTCTGAGCCTGCGCCACTTGGGCACCGACTTCCGCGACCACGGCTTGTTTTTGTTGCAGATTGAGACTCAAGTCTTCCTCCTTAAATATATCCGGAACGCACTTGCGTACGTTCCACCCGTTACAACTGCGACCTTGAGCCAGAAGAATGACGATTCCTGCTCGCGGGCACACCATCTACGTGGGCCGGCAGATTGCTCCGCCATTTAAGCCCAAGGCCAATCGCTCCTTCGGCACCTACGGTCTTGGACGCTGTCAGCACGCCAGCACTCCAAAAGCGGTTACGGCGGGACATACGTCCCGCCGACTTAAAACATTTATGCGGCCAGACTGGCCTGTTCCACGCGAATACCCGCACCCATCGTACTGGAGATGGAAACCTTCTTCAGGTACACACCTTTGGACGCGGCAGGCTTGGCCTTGTTCAACGCATCGATCAACGCCAGCAGGTTCTCGCGCAAGTCTTCCGGCGCGAACGAAGCGCGGCCGATTGTGCATTGCACGATACCATTCTTGTCGGTACGGTATTGCACTTGGCCGGCCTTGGCGTTCTTCACTGCACCCGCCACGTCTGCGGACACCGTACCCACCTTGGGATTAGGCATCAGGCCGCGCGGACCGAGGATCTGACCCAGTTGGCCGACCAGACGCATCGCGTCCGGACTGGCGATCAGCACGTCGAAATTCAGGTTGCCGCCCTTAATGGATTCGGCCAAGTCTTCAAAACCAACGATATCGGCACCGGCAGCCTTGGCTTCTTCTGCCTTCGCGCCCTGCGCGAACACCGCCACGCGCATGGTTTTGCCAGTACCTTTCGGCAGCACGACAGAGCCACGCACCAGCTGGTCGGATTTCTTGGCATCAATGCCCAGATTCACAGCGACATCAATGGATTCGTCGAATTTCGCCACGGCAGTTTCCTTGACCAGATTCAGCGCATCGTTCAAAGGATACAGTTTGCTGCGGTCGACTTTGGCGGCGACCGCCTTGTAGCGTTTGGAAACGTTAGCCATGTTATTTCACTCCTTCCACAGTGATGCCTATGCTGCGCGCGCTGCCGGCGATGGTGCGCACTGCAGCATCCATATCAGCGGCCGTCAGATCCGGCATCTTGGTCGTCGCGATCTCTTCCGCCTGCTTGCGGGTCAGGTTGCCGACCTTGTCGGTATGGGGCGTCTTGCTGCCCTTCTGGATGCCGGCAGCCTTCTTGATCAGGATGGTTGCGGGGGGCGTCTTCATCACGAAAGTGAAGCTCTTGTCCGCATACGCCGTGATCACGCAAGGAATCGGCAGACCCGGCTCCACGCCCTGGGTTTGCGCATTGAACGCCTTGCAGAATTCCATGATATTCAGTCCGCGCTGACCCAGTGCTGGACCGATGGGGGGACTGGGATTGGCCTTACCGGCCGGGACTTGCAGCTTGATATAGCCGACGATTTTCTTTGCCATGATGCACTCCTACTCTAACGGGTACCAGCGAGACGCTCGGTCTCTCCCCAACATGAGAAACAACAAATGGGAAACGGCATCTGCATTTTTTGCAGGCTGCGTTCCCCAAATCTTATTTCTCGCTCTTCAGCCTTTCTCTACTTGGCCGAAATCCAGTTCCACGGGTGTCGAACGACCAAAGATGGCCACCGCCACACGTATTTTGCTCTTGTCGTAATTGACATCCTCAACCGTACCATTGAAGTCCGTGAACGGACCGTCCTTGACGCGCACCGTTTCACCCACCTCAAACAGCACCTTGGGCCTGGGCTTCTCGATCCCGGCCTGCATCTGCTGCATGATGTTCTCAACTTCCTTCGCACTGATCGGGGTCGGCTTCATCGCGGAACCACCCAAGAAACCGGTCACTTTGGGCGTATTTTTCACCAAGTGCCAGCTTTCATCGGTCATTTCCATCTCGACCAGCACATAGCCGGGAAAGAACTTGCGTTCGCTGATGCTCTTCTGGCCGGACTTCAGTTCCACGACTTCCTCAACCGGCACCAGAATCTGGCCGAATTTATCCTGCATGCCCTCACGCTGAATACGCTCGGCCAATGCACGCTGCACGCTTTTCTCAAACTGCGAGTACGTATGAACTACATACCAATGCATGGCCATTATTCACCTCGTCCCATCAGCTTATTCACCACCATCATCAAACCGGCATCCACCGCCCAGAGAAACAGCGCCATCGTTATTGCGAACAGAATCACCACACCGGTGGTTTGCAGCGTCTCCTTCCTGGTCGGCCAAACTACGCGCTTTGCCTCGGCAACGGAATCGCCGCCAAACGCAAAGAACCGCCTGCCGGGCTCGCTGGTCAAACCCACACCCGCCGCCGCCGCCAGACCAACCAGCACCGAAGCCAGCCTCAACACCGCCGCACTGTCCTGCAGGTAATAAAAACCTGCGACCCCCGCCGCAACCAACAGCAGAGCAACGAGCAACTTGATTTTGTCCGCCATGGTGACCATTCCAATCAATTGTTACTAAACTTCTTGGCAGGCCAGGAGGGTCTCGAACCCCCAACCCTCGGTTTTGGAGACCGATACTCTACCAATTGAGCTACTGGCCTATAAACCCATTACAACAACAGCGGAGCGAATTCCTTCGCCCCGCCAGCATTGCGCTATCTATTACTCGATGATCTTTGCAACCACACCGGCGCCGACGGTACGACCGCCTTCGCGGATCGCGAAGCGCAGACCTTCTTCCATCGCGATCGGGTTGATCAGGTTCACCGTGATCGACACGTTGTCGCCAGGCATCACCATCTCGGTTCCGGCCGGCAGCTCCACCGCTCCGGTCACGTCAGTCGTACGGAAGTAGAACTGAGGACGGTAGCCTTGGAAGAACGGAGTGTGACGACCGCCCTCATCCTTGCCCAGAACGTAGATCTCGGCGGTGAACTTGGTGTGCGGGGTGATGGAGCCGGGCTTGGCCAGAACCTGACCACGCTCGACTTCTTCACGCTTGGTGCCGCGCAGCAGTACGCCGACGTTGTCGCCTGCCTGACCCTGGTCGAGCAGTTTGCGGAACATCTCGACGCCGGTACAGGTGGTCTTCAGGGTCGGCTTGATGCCAACGATCTCGATTTCTTCGCCCACTTTGATGACACCACGCTCGATACGGCCAGTTACGACGGTGCCGCGACCGGAGATGGAGAATACGTCTTCCACCGGCATCAGGAAGGTGCCGTCGATGGCGCGTTCCGGCGTCGGAATGTAGCTGTCCAGCGCTTCAGCCAGCTTCAGGATGGAGCCTTCGCCCAACTCGCCGGCATCGCCTTGTACGGCTTTCAGCGCGGAGCCCTTGACGATGGGAATGTCGTCGCCAGGAAATTCGTACTTGGAGAGCAGCTCGCGCACTTCCATCTCAACCAGTTCCAGCAGCTCTTCGTCGTCGACCATGTCGCACTTGTTCAGATACACGATGATGTAGGGCACACCAACCTGACGAGCCAGCAGGATGTGCTCGCGGGTCTGCGGCATCGGGCCGTCAGCAGCGGAGCAAACCAGGATCGCGCCGTCCATCTGGGCAGCACCGGTGATCATGTTCTTGACGTAGTCGGCGTGGCCCGGGCAGTCAACGTGTGCGTAGTGACGGCTCGCGGTCTCGTATTCGACGTGCGCGGTATTGATGGTGATGCCGCGCGCCTTTTCTTCAGGCGCCGCGTCGATCTGATCGTAGGCCTTGGCTTCTCCACCAAACTTCTTGGACAGCACCATCGTGATCGCCGCCGTCAGGGTGGTCTTGCCGTGGTCCACGTGACCAATCGTGCCCACATTCACGTGCGGCTTCGTACGTTCAAATTTGCTCTTTGCCATGATTTTTCCTTATCAATGTCAAACGTTAACAATAAAAATACAAAATTACTGGTGCCCATGGCGAGAATCGGACTCGCGACCTCTCCCTTACCAAGGGAGTGCTCTACCACTGAGCCACATGGGCAAAAACCTACTGGAGCGGGTGAAGGGAATCGAACCCTCGTCGTAAGCTTGGAAGGCTTCTGCTCTACCATTGAGCTACACCCGCACAACTTCGCCGCCACCGCGACCAAGCAATCAAACGCCCATCGCCGCCCAGTCAAACTTTACTGCATCATTTTGGTGGAGGGGGACGGATTCGAACCATCGTACTCGTAAGAGGGCAGATTTACAGTCTGCTGCCTTTAACCACTCGGCCACCCCTCCAAAAAGAGCCCGCGATTATCCACATTTCAGCAAATCGTGTCAAAGGAAATCTGTATTTCACAGCAAGAAGCAGACCATCCGCGCTACCGACAACGGACAACCCCCACCCCGGAAGTCATTTTCTCCTGAACAATGCCGATTGGGCGTGCGCCTGCAATCCCTCGCCAAACGCCAGTACCGAAGCAATAGCCCCCAGAGATTGCGCACCTTGCGCGGACACCTGAATGAGACTGCTGCGTTTCTGGAAATCGTAGACGCCTAACGGAGAGGAAAAACGCGCCGTACCGGAGGTCGGTAGCACATGGTTCGGGCCGGCGCAGTAGTCACCCAGCGATTCGGACGTGTAACGGCCCATGAAAATCGCACCGGCATGCCTGAGCTTGGGTAGCAGTGCTTGCGGATTGGCCACGGACAGCTCCAGATGCTCCGGTGCGATGCGGTTACTGATGCGGCACGCTTCGTCCATATCGGCCACATGGATCAATGCGCCGCGATTCTCCAATGCGGTCCGAATGATATCCTTGCGCGGCATCTGTTCCAGTAACCGGTCTGCGCTGGCCGCAACCGCCTCGTTGAATTCCGCATCGGGAGACAACAGAATGGCCTGCGCCAACTCGTCATGTTCAGCTTGGGAGAACAGATCCATCGCCACCCAGTCAGGATCGGTCTGCCCGTCACAGATCACCAGAATTTCCGATGGCCCGGCCACCATATCTATCCCGCAAACGCCGAATACACGGCGTTTCGCCGAGGCCACATAGGCATTTCCGGGACCGACGATCTTGTCCACCTTGGGTATACTTGCCGTGCCGTAGGCCAATGCGGCCACCGCCTGCGCACCGCCGATCGTGAACACGCGATCCACACCGGAAAGGTGCGCTGCCGCCAGCACCAATTGGTTCTTCACCCCATCCGGGGTCGGCACGACCATGATCAGCTCAGCCACCCCGGCCACTTTCGCTGGCAGTGCGTTCATCAACACGGAAGACGGGTAAGCCGCCTTGCCGCCCGGCACATACAGCCCCACACGATCCAGCGGGGTCACCTGTTGACCCAGCAGCGTGCCATCGGCGTCCGTATAACTCCACGACGCCTGGATTTGCTTGCGGTGATAATCGGTCACGCGTTGCGCAGCCTGCTCCAGGGCACTGCGCTGATCGGCAGGCAGCCCCTCGAATGCCACCTTCAGTTCGGCTCGCGGCAATTCCATCGCTTCAGCATCCGCCAGCGGTAGGCGGTCGAACCTGGCGGTATATTCGAGCACCGCCGCATCACCCCGCAACTGGACATCCTTCAGGATATCGGCAACCGTTGCCTCCAGCACTTCATCGGCCGTTTCCTCGAACGCCAGCAATTTACCCAATTCGGCATCAAAGCCTTCATTGCTTGTGGAAAGTCGTCTGATTTTCATTGGCAACAAATCCTATTTCTCAATCGTTTCGGCAAACGAATCCAGCATCGGCTGAATGATTTCATGCTTCAATTTCAGCGCCGCCTGGTTCACCACCAGACGCGACGAGACATCGCCGATATGTTCCACCGCTTTCAGGTTGTTCGCTTTGAGCGTATTGCCACTACTCACCAGATCCACGATGGCGTCCGACAAACCCACCAGTGGTGCCAGTTCCATCGAGCCATACAGCTTGATCAGGTCCACATGCACGCCCTTGGCAGCGAAGTGCGCTCTGGCCGTTTGCACGTATTTGGTCGCCACGCGCAAACGCGCGCCCTGACGTACCGCTGATTCGTAATCGAAATCGCCACGCACCGCCACCATCATCCGGCAACGCGCGATATCCAGATCCAGTGGTTGGTACAAACCCGTACCGCCGTGTTCGTCCAGCACATCCTTGCCGGCCACACCCATGTCGGCCGCGCCATATTGCACGTAGGTCGGCACATCGCTGGCGCGCACGATGATCAGCCGCACATCCGTGCGATTGGTCGGCAGGATCAACTTGCGCGAAGACTCCGGGTCTTCCAGCGCGACAATGCCCGCCGCCTTCAGCAACGGCATGGTCTCTTCAAAGATGCGTCCCTTGGACAGTGCGATGGTGATCATTCAAATTCCTAACTGACGCGGCGTATCTGCGCCCCTAGGGCCGACAGTTTCGCCTCGATATGCTCATAACCGCGATCCAGATGGTAGATACGATCCACGATCGTCTCGCCTTGCGCCACCAGACCGGCGATCACCAGCGAAGCCGAAGCGCGCAGGTCAGTCGCCATGACGGTCGCGCCTTCGAGTTGCGCGCAGCCCTTGATGACGGCGGTATTACCTTCCACCTCGATCTGCGCTCCCAGACGGCGCAATTCCTGGACATGCATGAAACGGTTCTCAAAAATCGTCTCGACCACGATGGCGCTGCCCTGCGCGATCGTATTCAGCGCCATGAACTGCGCCTGCATATCGGTCGGGAAAGCCGGGTAGGGTGCGGTACGCAGGTTCACCGCGACCGGACGGTTGCGCATTTCCAGACTGATGCGATTTCCCGATATTTCCACCGTTGCGCCGGCTTCGCGCAATTTTTCCAGCACACTGTCAAGGATATCGGCACGCGCATCGGTCAGCGTGATACACCCGCCCGTAGCAGCTGCAGCAACCAGGAAGGTGCCGCTTTCTATCCGATCCGGCATGACGCGGTAATCCGCCCCATGCAAATCCTTTACGCCCTGTATGGTAATGGTATCGCTGCCTGCGCCGCAGATCTGCGCACCCATCGCGATCAGGCAATTGGCCAGATCCACCACCTCGGGTTCTCGCGCCGCATTTTCCAGCACCGTGACCCCATCCGCCAGCGCGGCCGCCATCATCAGGTTTTCCGTACCGGTCACGCTCACCAGATCGAAACAGATGCGCGCACCCTTGAGACGGCTGGCTTTCGCGTGGATGTAGCCGTGCTCGATATGGATTTCCGCCCCCATCGCCTGCAGGCCCTTGATATGCAGATCCACCGGCCGCGACCCGATCGCACAGCCGCCGGGCAGCGAAACGCGCGCCTCACCAAAACGGGCAACCAGGGGTCCCAGCACGAGAATTGCAGCGCGCATGGTTTTCACCATGTCGTAAGGTGCTTCCAGCTTATCCACCTGCGCCGCATCAAAGATCGCCGACTGCGAATCAACGGCAACACGCACGCCCATCTGCTGCAGCAACTTGGCCATCGTCGCAACATCGTGCATGTCAGGCAAGTTGTCCAAGCGCAGGCTTTCTGCCGTCAGCAGACTGGCGCACATGATCGGCAATGCGGCATTCTTGGCGCCGGAGATTCGCACCTCGCCATTAAGCCGGCCGCCGCCCTGTATGGCCAGTTTCTTCATGATTGCACCTTGGCCGCCCATTCCTGCGGCGTATAGGTTTTCATCGACAATGCATGGATCTCCTCGCGCATCCGGTCTCCCAATGACAGATATACCAATTGGTGACGCTGCACACGATTCTTGCCGGCAAAAACATCGCTTACCACTACGGCTTCAAAATGCGCACCGTCCCCCACCACGCTCAAATGCTCGGTAGCGATACCTTGTACGATATTGAGTCGAATGCTCTCAGGAGTGACCATTATTCAGATTCTTTAAACTTATCGGTTGCAAAAATGCCTCGGATGCACTTCATCCAAGGCCAAAGGCGTGCATGATACTAAAAAACCCGCAGGGAATGCGCGCGGCTCCGGACGGGCCGCGTGCTTTATCAAATCAAACCGGTTGGCCGGGCAACAATTCAGCCACCCCATACAATTGCGCCAGACTGAGCAAATCTTCAGGCAAACCCGTCACGCTCAACTTGCGATTACCGCTCCGCGCCGCTCTTGTCCAGCCCAGCAGCATACTGATCGCCGCCGAATCGACGGCCTCGACCTGAGAGAAGTCGACCAGCAGATCCTGCCCATCCACGAATTTCAAGCCGGCCTCAAACAAAGCCGGCACGGTCGCTATCGTCAGGCGGCCCTGCAATACCAGCCGGTCGCCCTCGAGCTTGATCATTTCACCTCCGCCTTTTGCCGCATCGCATCGGATGCCTTGGCGTTCTTGTCGGACAACATCCGGATCAGACCGTCAATGCCATCCTGCTCAATCTGCGAAGCAAATGTGCCGCGATAACTGGTCACCATGCTGACTCCCTCGATGGATACGTCAAAGACTTTCCAGTTATCGGCGGTTTTCACCATCTCGTAATCGACCGGGATCGGTTGCACGCCCTGTTTGTTGATGCTGGTCCTGACAGTCACTTCGTTTTCGTCAGCCACCATCCTGAACGGTTTGACCTCGACCGTTTGATCGCGGTAAACGGTAAAGGCCTTGGTGTACGTGCGCACCAGCAAATTGCGAAACTCCGCAACCAGCACCTGCCGCTGCTCGGGCGTTGCGGATCGCCAATGCTTACCCACCGCCAGCCGGGTCATACGCGTGAAATCAAAATGTGGCAAAACCTTGGCCTCCACCAGAGCCAGCGTCTTTTTCTGGTTGCCCGCCTGAATATCCTTGTCCTGCTTGATGATGGTGACAACTTCCGCCACGGTATTCCTGATCAGGGCATCCGGCGCCAGCACCTCAGCCTGTGCGACCCCCACCATGCACACCAGACATGCGACCGCATTGAACAAACCCTTCATCTTTGACTTCCTTTCATCATTTCGCCGGAATCACTTGGTGGATTCCTCCGCCTTGCTGTAAATGAACTTGCCTATCAAGTCTTCCAATACCATGGCCGATTGGGTTTTCCTGAGCTGATCGCCATCCTTGAGCATTTCCTCTTCCCCGCCGGGCATCAGGCCGATATATTGCTCACCCAGCAGACCCGAGGTGAGGATATTGGCGAATGTGTCTTTCGGAAACTTGTAACGGTTATCCAGACTCATCACCACCTTGGCTTCATAACGTTCCGTATCCAGGGTAATGTCCGTCACGCGGCCAACCAATACACCCGCACTCTTGATTGATGCCTTGGTCTTCAAGCCGCCGATATTGGAAAAGTAGGCATGCAACTGATATGTCTCCGACACATTATATGTGCTCAGGTTCCCAACCTTCATTGCCAGCATCACCAGTGCCGCGATACCGCCGACGACGAACACCCCCACCCACAGGTCCAGCGTAGTCCGTTCCATAACTCAAGCTCCTCCGAACATCATTGCAGTCAAAATAAAATCCAGCATCAGGATCGCCAGCGACGAGGTGACCACCGTGCGCGTGGTCGCGCCGGACACGCCTTCCGCAGTGGGCGGCGCATCGTAACCCTCGAACAGCGCGATCACAGTCACAACCGTACCAAACACGAAACTCTTTATCACCCCATTCAGAATATCTTCGCGAAAATCGACTGCGGCCTGCATCTGCGACCAGAAAGAGCCCTCGTCCACGCCGATCTGCACCACCCCGACGAAATAGCCGCCGAACACCCCGACCGCACTGAACATCGCAGCCAATAACGGCATGGAAATCACGCCCGCCCAGAAACGCGGTGCAACGATACGCGCAATGGGGTTCACCGCCATCATCTCCATCGCCGTGATCTGTTCGGTCGCCTTCATCAGCCCGATCTCTGCGGTCATCGCCGACCCGGCACGGCTGGCAAACAGCAATGCGGCGACGACCGGTCCGAGTTCGCGTACCAGACCCAACGCCACCATCACGCCCAGCGCAGATTCAGAACCGTAGCGTTTGAGTGTCTCATAGCCCTGCAATCCGAGCACCATGCCGACAAACAGCCCCGCCACGATGATAATGATGAGCGACATCACGCCGGTGGAAAACAACTCCTTGATGGTCAGGTGAAAACGCCTGAAGCTGCTGCCGGAATGCAACAGGATGAGCATGAAAAAACGCGTCGCCAACCCGATGCGCCACACCGCGTTGGTAGCCTGATGGCCGATTGACCTGAATGTTTTGACTGCCGGCATGTTCTAACCCTGTAAATTCAAATCCTGGCGATATTCACCGCCGGGATAATGGAACGGCATCGGACCATCCATCTCGCCGTGCACGAACTGATGCACAAACTCCTTGTCGGATGCGCGTATCTGATCCGGCGTACCTTCCGCCACGATCACCCCGCTCGCCATGAAATAGACGTAGTCCACGATCTTCAGAGACTCCTGCACATCATGGGTGACGATGATCGAAGTCGCCCCCAGCGCGCCATTCAGCCTGCGGATCAGGTCGCCGACCACCGTCAATGAAATCGGATCCAGCCCGGCAAACGGCTCGTCATACATGATCAGCATCGGATCGAGCGCCACGGTACGGGCCAGAGCCACGCGCCTTGCCATGCCGCCGGACAGTTCGGAAGGCATCAGGTCATGTGTGCCGCGCAACCCGACCGCGTGCAGCTTCATCAATACCAGATCGTGAATCAATTCTTCCGGCAGATCGGTATGTTCGCGCATCTGGAAAGCCACGTTATCGTACACCGACATATCGGTGAACAACGCGCCGAACTGGAACAGCATACCCATTTTGCGGCGCATCGCGTACAGCCCATCCTGGTCCAGTTCATGAAGCTTTTGCCCGTCCACCTTGACGTAGCCTTTGGTCGGTTTGAGCGCACCGCCAATATGCCGCAACATGGTGGTTTTCCCGCAACCGCTCAGTCCCATGATGGCAACCAGCTTACCTCTCGGGAAAGTCATGTTGATACCCTCCAGAACGGGGCGCCGGTCATAGGCAAAATTAAGGTCGCGAATTTCGACCAGGTTGGACGAGGACAAAACTGAAATCCAGGAAATCGGGAAGCGGCATTCTAAACTACTGCGCAAACAATCCTCAACCAAAGGCTGCTCGCCACCGATTCCCGGCCCATCGCCATGCCCTTTATTAATGGTTGAGCTTGTCCCCGCTTGCCGTTATGCTCCGTAACCAGTGTTTATCCCGACGGGCATATGTTGAACACCACCACGGCGCTTCCCAGTCTATTGATCGTTGACGACGATCCGCTGATCCGCGAAGGATTGGCGATCGCATTCGAGCGCGACTTCACGGTACACCAGGCCGAATCGCGCAGCACGGCGATCAAGGTACTGCGCGAATTGCCCGCTCCTCCGCAACTGGCGCTGATCGACCTGGGACTCCCCCCCGAACCGCATCGACCCGACGAAGGCTTCCACCTGATCGCCGAACTGCTGGCTCATTCGCCGAAAATCAAGATTTTCACGTTATCCGGACAAAGCGAGCAAAGCAACGCGCGCCATGCACGCGCACTGGGCGCGATCGATTTCATCGCCAAACCTTGCGCGCCGGAAAAGATCAAAAAACACCTGGATAATGCGCTGGGGCTCCAGGACAGCGAACGTTCCGAGACCACCCAGGATGATCGCTCCATGGGATTGATCGGGCAAAGTACGGAAATGCAGGCGTTGCGCAACCAGATCCAGACCTATGCCGCCTTGCCCTTCCCGGTGCTCATCGAAGGTGAATCCGGGTGCGGCAAGGAATTGGTCGCAGCGGCGCTGCAAAAATTCGGCGGCAAGCCCGATGCCCCTTTCAAGATCATCAACTGCGCGGCGATTGCACCGACGCTTCTCGAACCCTCCCTGTTCGGGCACAGCAAGGGAGCATTCACCGGCGCGGCAAATGCGCAGTCCGGCTTTTTCGAGGACGCGACGGATGGCACACTGCTTCTGGACGAGATCGGGGAGCTGCCGCTGGAACTGCAAACCAAGCTGCTGCGGGTACTGGAAAACGGTGAATACCAGCGTGTCGGAGAAACAACGACACGCAAGAGCCATGCGCGCATCATTGCCGCGACCAACCGCAATCTGCGCGAAGCCGTAAAAGCCGGCACGTTCCGCGCCGACCTTTACCATCGCCTGAACGTCTTTTCCATAGCCGTCCCACCGCTACGCGAATTGGGACCGGACAAGCTGCAACTGCTCAACCATTTCCGCTCCCATTACGCACGGCAACTCAAGCAAATCCCGTTCGAACTGCACCCCGAGTCGCTGCATCTCTGGGAACAATACAGTTTTCCGGGTAATGTCCGGGAGCTTCGTAATATCGTCATCAGGCTGACCACGAAATTCCCCGGCCTGACCATCAATACCGCGCAATTGCAGGAGGAGTTTGATCCGCAGTCGAGCATAGCATCGACGGGCGACCCGGATTCCGACGTGATCAGGCAACGCATCCGGGAGGGCAATTTCAGCCTGGACAGCCTGTTGCGCGAACAGGAGAAGCTGTATATCGATGCCGCACTGGAACTGGCGATCGGCAATGTCAGCGAAGCCGCCAAGCTGCTAGGCATAAACCGCACCACGCTTTATAGTCGCATGGACGCACAATCCAAAATGAAGGCGCAAAACTGACATGTATCTGGAACACTTCGGCCTCAGCGAACACCCGTTCAAAATCACCCCGGTGACGGAATTCTTTTTCAGCGGCGCCAACCGCCAGGAGATCCTTGACGCGCTGATCTACTCCATCAGCGAAGTCGAAGGCATCATCAAGGTCAGCGGCGAGGTCGGCAGCGGCAAGACCATGATCTGCCGGATGCTGCTGGAGAAACTTCCGGCGCATATCGAAACCATCTACCTGGCCAATCCCAGCCTGTCGCGCGAAGAGATGCTGTACGCGATCGCCGACGCGCTCGGCCTGGGTATCGAGGGTGAACGCGTCGGCATCATCATGCAGCGCATCCAGAACCGGCTCGAGGAAAAAGCGCGCGAAGGCAAGCGCGTCGCGGTGCTGGTGGACGAAGCACACGCCATGCCGCTGGACACGCTGGAAGAATTGCGCCTGCTGTATAACCTGCAAGTGGGCAATTTCAAACTGTTGCAGATCATCCTGTTCGGCCAGCCGGAACTGAATGCCAAACTGGACCAGCCCAACATGCGCCAGCTCAAGGATCGCATCGTGCATCACTTCAACATGCAACCTCTTTCGCGCGACATCCTCGAAAATTACCTGATGTTCCGGATGCGCACTGCCGGCTACCACGGACCGACCATTTTTTCGCCGGCCGCGCTCAAGCAGATCGCCAACGCCTCCAGCGGCCTGATGCGCCGCGCCAATGTGCTGGCCGATAAATCGCTGCTCGCGGCATTCATCGAGAACACGCACAACATCGAACCGCGCCATGTCCAGGCGGCGATGCGCGACAGCGAACTCAAACCGACAAGGCGCGCGCTCACATTGCCCGACAAAAAGTGGCTGCTGGGAATCGCTACGGCGATCCTGTTATTGCTGGCCGGACTGGTTGGCTGGTGGATGGTGGACGAGCCACGGCAACCGCCCGTACAAGCGTCCACCCAACCCGCCCAGGTGGTTGCGGCATCGCCCCCCGCCCTGCCGCAACCCGAAGCCGAACAGACAGCGCAACCGGACAATACCATCGCGCCCGTCGCCAAAGCTCCGTCTGAACAGCCGCAACCAACAACACCGGACGCGCCCGCAACGCCCGCATCCAAACCTGCTACCGATACCGTCGCGCCAGTCGTCGCCACCCCGCCACAACCCGCACCCCCGGCGGTAAAAACGAGCCTGTTCGAACAGCGTCTTGCTGCCGGCAAGCAAATGCTCGCGCAACATCAGGCAGTCGCCAGCATCCAGTTGTTCTACAACGAACGGATACAGCCAGACAGAATGGAAGGATTCCTGAAGCGGGCAGACAAGCTGGGGGTGCTCGCGAAAATCTACCTGTTGCCGGCCAAGTTTGGCAACCAGGACGGCCTGCGCGTGTTATATGGCGCCTATCCATCGGTCGACGCTGCGCGTAACGCGATCAAGGATCTGCCGTCCCGCTATCAGGAAGCCTTCGCCACCTCCATCCATGTTTTTTGAGGATGATCCGTGCAGCGTATTGAGCGAGACCCGCAAAGCTGCTAGTCTGGCAACTGCATAACAGGGGAGAATGAAAACATGCATGCTCGCAGCCTGATTTGTCTGTGCGCCGTCAGCGCACTCATGGCCGGATGCGGCACTGCGCCGATCCAGCCGTCCAACAAGCACATTCAGCGACAGGATACGCAGCCCGAGACCGCCAGCGCCATTCCCGAACCGATCAAGCACAGCGTTGCCCTCCCACCACCGCAAGCCACCCCAAAAGCAGAAACCTACAGCGTCATCGTCACCCAGACCCCGGCACAGGAAGTCCTGTTCGCACTGGCACGAGACGCCAAAATCAACCTGGACATCCATCCGGGAATCCAGGGCAACGTCACGCTGAACGCGCTGAACCAGACCCTGCCGCAGATCCTCACGCGCATCGCCAAACAAGTGGACATGCGCTACGAACTGGACAACGGCAGCCTGACCGTGATGCCGGACACCCCCTACCTGCACCATTACAAGATCGACTACGTGAACATGGCGCGCGACGCGGAAAGTTCGATCAACAATGCCATGCAGGTCAGCGGCACCGGAGGCACCACAGGAAGCGCTGCCGGAGGCGCTAACAATTCATCCATTTCGATCAAGAACGTTTCAAAGAACCGTTTCTGGGAGACGCTGACCCAGAACATCAAGGACATCCTGCGCGAGACTGATAAGGAAGTCGTCGTAGGTCGCCGTGCTGCCACCAGCAGTCAACAAGCTGCCCAGACTGAATCGGCCGCCGGCGATGGCGAGGCGGAAAAACCCCAAACCGCACCGACCACGGCGAACAGCACTGCCGAGAGCGATTACCGGAACTACCAGACCCTGTTGGCAGCGTCGGTGATCGCCAACCCGGAAAACGGCATCATCACCGTACGCGCCACCGGACGCCAGCATGAAAAGATCCAGGGATTCATCGACCAGGTGATGAACAATGCGCGCCGCCAGGTCATGGTCGAAGCGACCATCGTCGAAGTGCGTCTGAGCGACCAGTACAAACAAGGGATCAACTGGTCGGCGCTGGTCAAGGCGGGCGGCAAAAGATTCCGGATCGTACAAAGCTCGGCCGGACTGCCCACCGGCGTCGGCAACGGCATGTTCGGCATCATCACCAACCCGACCCCCGCCACGGTCGCCCAACAGCTCTCCCTGCTGGAATCGTTCGGCAACGTCAGGGTCCTGTCCAGTCCCAAGCTGAGCGTACTCAACAACCAGACCGCGATGATGCGCGTAGTGGACAATCTGGTGTACTTCACCATCAAGGCCGACACGACTACCAACCAGACCAGTGCCGTCACCACTTTCACCTCCACGCCTAACACCGTCCCGGTCGGCTTCACCATGAGCATCACCCCGCAGATCAGCGACAGCGACGTGGTATTGCTCAATCTCAAACCGTCGATCTCGCGCGTGATCCGTTACGTCCCCGACCCCAATCCCAGCCTGGGCATCATCAATCAGGGCATCCCGGAAACACAGACGCGCGAGATGGAATCGGTCATGCGAGTGGAGAATAACCAGATCGCGGTGATGGGCGGCCTGATGCAGGACGAGATAAACAACCAGACCGACGCGATACCCGGAATATCCAAGGTCCCGCTGGCTGGAGAACTGTTCAAGCAGCGCAACGACTCGACGACGAAGACCGAACTGGTGATCTTCCTGCGCCCTGTAGTCATCAAGGATGCCAGTGTCACCGGGGATTTCAGCTCCTACCGCGACATGCTGCCGGATCAGGATTTCTTCAAAGAACAGGCCGGCGACAAGCCCTAGGGAAGCGGATATGAGCCTGCTTCTGGACGCACGCAAAAAGTCCCGGCAAGAACCTTCCGCCCAGACGAAACATGCCACCACGGCGGACGAACTCCGGCTGGAAGACCATCCATCGGCCGCGGCCTCCACGGCCCCCCGAACTGCCGCCGAGATCCACGCCGAGGAAGTCGCGCAGGCCGCGCGTCAAACGGGGCAGAACCTGTTCGACGCAAAAGTACCGGCGTACACAGCCAGCACCGTCCATGCTTTCCCCAACCGCAACCTGTTGCTCGCGCTGGCCGGCACGGTCATCCTGCTGGGCATCGGCGGCGCCTACCTGTGGTATATCGATTCCGGCAGTAGCAGCACGACCCCGTTGCTCCCAGTCAACGCACCGCCGATGCTGCCAGTGCCGCCACCAACCCAGTCGGAACCGGCCGTCGTCGCAGCGGAACCGGGGACTGACCTGGTTTCCGGCATCGAACCTGCCCCGGACGAACCCGTGCCGCAAGCGGAACCCGTTGCTCCCCCCGGGCCCGCAACATTCGTAGAGCCGCCGGTTCGTCCGAGACCGCCGGTACGCATCGAACAGCAACGCGTCGAACTGGTCGATCCGTTGTTGCGCGATGCCTATCTCGCCTATCGCACCGGCAAACTGGAGGAATCGCAACAGTTGTACCTGGCGATGAGCAAGAAGGATGCGCACAATGCCGACGCACTGCTCGGACTGGCGGCCATCGCCCTGCAGCAGGATGAAAAGCTGGTGGCGGCGCATTATTTCTCGAAGGTGCTGGTACTCGATCCGCGCAATGCGCTGGCGAACGCCGGGATGGCGTCGTTGTCGGCGGATAATGACGGCAATGACGAGACTCGACTGAAAAATCTGTTGCACGAACAGGGCGATTCCGCCGCACTCCATTTTGCTCTCGGCAACCTGTATGCGGAGCAGTCTCGCTGGGGCGAGGCGCAACAGGCTTACTTCAATGCCTACACGCTTGCGCCCGGCAATGCCGAATATGCCTTCAACCTCGCCGTCAGCCTCGATCATCTGGGGCAAGGCAAGTTGGCGACACAATACTACCGGCGCGCCATCGAGCTTGATCAATCCGGCAACCCGGGTTTCGATCACGCGCAAGTCGAACAACGGATACAAGCTCTGACGCACTGATCACGATATGCAGGGAAACCAACTCCAACAGCCACTGGGACACATACTGGTCAACAAGGGCGTCATCAGTGAAGACCAGTTGCGCATCGCACTGCAGGAGCAGACCAAGTCGCACCAGCCGCTCGGCCGCCTGCTGGTCGGGCTGGGCTTCCTGTCGGAAGCGACCATCCGCGACGTCCTGTCGGAAAACCTCGGGCAAGAGAGCGTAGACCTCGCCTCCATCATCATCGACCCGGCGGCGCTGGCGTGCATCCCCAAGGATATCGCGCGCCGCTACCAGTTGCTGCCGCTGTCGGTCGACCAGGCTGGACGCATCCTTACCCTGGCGGTGGCTGACCCCGACAACATCATCGCGCTGGATCAGGTGCGCGCCCTGCTCAAGGACGAATACCGCCTGATCACGCAACTCGCCAGCGAATCCGACATCCTGCGTGCGATCGACCAGTATTACGGCTTCGAGCTCTCCATCGACGGCATCCTGCACGAGATCGAACCGGGCGAGATGGAATACCAGGGGCTGCAAAGCGGCGTGAACGAATTCAGCCAGCCGGTGGTGCGCCTGATCGACGCGCTGCTCACCGAGGCGGTGCAGCGCGGCGTTTCCGATATCCACTTCGAACCGGAAAGCAGCTTCCTGCGCATCCGCTACCGCATCGACGGCGTACTGCGCCAGGTGCGCAGCCTGCACAAGAGCTTCTGGCCGGCCATGGTGGTGCGCATGAAGGTGATGAGCGGCATGAACATCGCCGAAACGCGCGCGCCGCAGGACGGCCGCATCTCGTTGCGTCTGTCCGGCCGTCCGATCGACTTCCGCGTGGCTTCGCATCCCACGTCGCATGGCGAAAACCTGGTGCTGCGTATCCTGGACCGGCAAAAAGGCATCGTGCCGCTCGACCAGATCGGCCTGGACGAAGCCGCGCTCAACATGCTCAAGATGATCATCGCCAAGCCGGAAGGTATCGTGCTGGTCACCGGTCCGACCGGCAGCGGCAAGACCACCACGCTATATTCCGTGCTGAACCACGTCAACACGGAGTCGGTCAACATCATGACCCTGGAGGACCCGGTCGAATATCCCATTTCGCTGATCCGCCAGACCTCCATCAACGAAGCCGTCAAACTGGATTTCGCCAACGGCATCCGCTCCATGATGCGCCAGGACCCGGATATCATCCTGGTCGGCGAGATCCGCGACCACCCGACGGCAGAAATGGCGTTTCGCGCCGCAATGACCGGCCATCAGGTGTATTCGACGCTGCATACCAACTCGGCCATCGGCGCGGTCCCGCGCCTGCTCGACATCGGCATCCTGCCGGACATCATGGCGGGCAACATCATCGGTATCGTCGCGCAACGGCTGGTGCGAGTACTGTGCAAGGAGTGCAAATATCCTTACGCACCCGACGCACTGGAACGCAAACTGCTGGGCATTCCAGTCGACCGGGACATCACGCTGTATCGCGCCGCCGGCTGCGAGGCCTGCAACCATCAGGGTTACAGGGGACGCATGGCCCTGATGGAACTGCTCAAGATGGATCATGATCTGGACGATCTCGTCTCGCGCCGCGCCAGTACCCGGCAAATCAGGGAAGCCGCTCTTGCCAAGGGATTCCGGCCGTTGGCGATGGACGGCATCCGGCGCATCCTGCAAGGCATCACCTCCCTGGCGGAAGTCAGCCGCGTGGTCGATCTCAGCGACAGGCTGTAACGATGGCCCTCTACTCCTACCGCGCCATCAACGCACAAGGCAAAGCCAGCAAGGGCCTGCAGGATGCGGCCAACCTGATAGACCTCGAGATGCGCCTGAAACGGGGCGGAATGGACCTGATCGACGCCAAGGTGGACAGCGGCAGGGCAAGGTGGGGGCGCGGCAAAATCAAGCGCACCGAACTGATCACCTTCTTTTTCAATCTCGGGCAGCTTTCCGGCGCTGGCGTCCCGATGCTGGAAAGTCTGGCCGATCTGCGCGACACGATGAACGACCCGCGTTTCCGCGAGATCGTCGCCAGCCTGGTCGAGTCCATAGAAGGGGGCAAGAAACTCTCGCAGGCGATGGCGGAACATCCCGATGCATTCGACAAGATCTTCATCAGCCTGATCCATGCAGGCGAGGAAAGCGCGCATCTGCCGCAAGTGTTCGAGCACATCACCGAGTCGCTGAAGTGGCAGGATGAAATGGCCTCGCACACCAAGACCATCATGATGTACCCCGCTTTCGTCGGTACCATCGTGGTGGCGATCACCTTCTTCCTGATGATCTATCTGGTACCGCAACTGGTCAGCTTCATCAAGGGCATGGGGATGGAGATCCCCATTCAGACGCGCATCCTGCTGGCCACCTCGGCGTTCTTCGTGGATTACTGGTATGTGCTGATCGCGCTGCCCATCGTCCTGCCTATTGTCACCGTCCTGATCATTTCGTCCAGCCCGGAAATGCGTTACAGGTTCGACATGCTTAAACTGAACATGTGGGTGACCGGCCCGATCCTGCGCAAGATCATTCTGGCGCGGTTTGCCAACACGTTTGCGATGATGTACGGCTCCGGCATCACCATACTGGATTGCATCGCCAATTCGCGTGACGTCGTCAACAATCTCGCGGTCGTCAAGAGCCTGGACGATGTCAGACACGAGATCGAGTCCGGAAAGAACCTTACCCAGAGCTTTCAGGAAACCGGTATGTTCCCGCCACTGGTGATACGCATGCTCAAAGTGGGCGAAGCCACCGGTTCGCTGGACAAGGCTTTGCTCAATGTCAGCTATTTTTATGATCGCGACGTAAAAGACTCCATCCAGAAAGTACAAGTCATGATCGAACCAACCATGACCATCATTCTCGGCGCGCTGCTCGGCTGGGTGATGCTGTCGGTACTCTCACCGATCTACGACATCATCGGAAAGGTGCAACTCTGATGAAACAATGCCTGCTACTGCAACTGAGTGCCGACCGCCTGAATGCACAGCACATGGTGCACGGCAAGATCGCCGCTCAGCGCGTATTCACCGACTCCGAAGAAGGCCGCGATAACTTCGCTTCGTTCCTGAAAGCGGCGAAGTGCCCCGCCTATCTGCTGGTCGATCTGATTGAAGAAGATTTTCGCCATGAAAGCGTACCGCACCTGATCGGTGGAACCCGAACCGCGCTCTTGCAACGCAAATTCGAGCAGTTCTACCGTGGCACGCCTTTCCGTCAGGCGACACTGTTACAAAGACAGAAGACCGGGCGCCGCGACGACGACATGCTGTTCTCGGCGCTCACCAATCCCGCGCTTGTCTTGCCCTGGGTGGAAGTCCTGCAGACGCAGAAAATCCCGCTGGTAGGTATCTATTCCGTTCCGCAGATCAGTACGCCGCTGATCAAGGATCATCCCTCCAATCACCTGCTGCTGATCTCCTGGGAAAAATTCTCCGGACTGCGTCAGACCTACTTCAGCGGACATCGTTTGCAGATATCGCGCCTGTCGCCCGTTCATGCCGGACTGTCGTTCCAGCAAGCCGTGGTCACTGAACTCACCCGCACTTACCAATACCTGAAAAGCCTGAGCCTGTTACCCACGGGCCAGACTCTTGATGTGCGCATCCTGTGCCATAACGACGATAGGGTCGAACTGAAGACGGAACTGCCCAAGAGTGGAGACATGCGGTACGACTTTACCGACATTGCAGAACTCGCCGGGCAACTCAAGATCGATCATCGCTGTACGGACTCGGATGCCAGCCAGATATTCCTGCATTATCTGATGGCAAAGCCGCCCCAAATAAATTATGCCAATGCCGAACACACCCACTACAACACTGTACGGCAATTGCGCCTCGCGCTCGGCTGGACTGCCGGCGCAATACTGTTTGGCAGTCTGGCGTGGAGTGCGGCAGATGTCTGGCAAAGCATCGGGGACGTGAGCGAAGCGGATTCCCTCACAGCTCAGGCGCAACGCATCCAGCGCGAAGCGCAGCAGATCACGCTTTCCTTCCCCAACACCCACGCGCCCGCTTCGGACATGAAGGCAGTGGTATCCGTGATGCGCAACTTGGATGATTACAAACCACTGCCGCGCAACGTACTTGAACCGGTCAGCTCAGCGCTTGAACGCCATCCGAAAATCGAACTCAACGAACTTGCCTGGGAAATGGATCCTGATGAACCTGTTGCGGAAAATACGCTTGCTGGTGTTCCCGCCCAAGTCATCACCCTCAAAGCTCGTCTGGTCGGCTTCGACACCGAGTACCGTGCCGCATTGGGCTATCTGGAACACTTCCGGAACGATCTGACCGCGCAAGGATATCAGGTAACAATGCTGAGCGAACCGCTCGATGTCAGCCCGAAGGGCAACATCACCGATCAACGGATGACGAACATGAATACGCTAGAATTTTCCCTGAAACTTTCGCGGAGACCGCCCGCGTGAAGAGGATCATGCCATGATGTTCTCTAAATCGGATCTGCCGATACTGCGCTGGAGCCTGCTGGCGATGGGCTTATCCGTGCTGCTTAGCGCGGTCCTTCTGTATGGCAGCGGACAATATGCCGACGAGTCGCAAAAGAACCTCCGCAACGCACAGAACCAAGTCAAGCAGGCACGCAATAGTTTGACCTCCGCACGTGACGACCAGGAAAATATGACTGTCTACGCGGATGAATACGCCATGTTGCAGCAATACAAAGTCATCGGCGACGATCAGCGGCTTGACTGGATGGAAGGACTGAAGAATCTTCGCCAGCAAAATCTGGTGACCGATTTCCGCTATACCATCGCGCCGCAAAAGGCCTATATACCGCAACCACCCTTCGACAGCGGCAACTTCGACATCCGCTACAGCGAAATGAAACTGCAATTCGATCTGCTGCACGAGGGACAACTGATGGCCTTCCTCACCGCGCTACGCAGCCAGATCAAAGGCTGGTACCAACTGGAAGGATGTAAACTGCTGCGCACCGGTGTAGCCGAAGACGGAACCGCCGCCCCTGCTGACACTTTGAAAAACCTTACTGCAGAATGCCACGGTGGCTGGATCACATTGAAGAACAGGAACGACCCGCAATGAAGAAAACTCCGTTGATTGTTTCTGCTATCGCATTGCTCGCCGTCGCGAACCCATCGCGAGCCGACGATGTGGGCAGGCTTTTCTTCACGCCCCAACAGCGCGCGCAAATGGACGATGGCAAATTACAGAACACCAATCCTGGCGATAACAACCGCGTACTGTCGGTGACCGGTATCGTGCAAAGGCACGGCGGCGAGCGCACCGTATGGATCAACAACGTACCGCAACTGGCCGGCAAGAGCGATGACAACTCGCCGGGTAGTCTTCCGGTCGACATACCGGGACAGTCGCAACCGGTCCGGATCAAGGTCGGCGAAAAAGTGTTGCTGAATCCGGCATCTACAGAGCCATAATCTCTCCATGCGCCTGCAACATCGACATCCAGCCAGATCAGCCCAGCGCGGCGCGGCACTGATGATGCTGTTGATCGTGCTGGTGTTGGGTTTAACGGTCGTACTGGTCAAGTCCCTTAGTGCGACCGACCTCAATACCAAGCGCCAAATGGCCACTGCCACAGCATTGGCTCAAGCCAAGGATGCGCTGCTTGGTCGCGCGGTTAGCGATGACAACATGCCGGGCAGCCTGCCTTGCCCTGACACGGACGATGATGGTTCTGCCGAAATGTTTAGTGGAAATAATTGCCCCAGCTATAT